>CAYVPM010000658.1:0-3223 GCA_964453475.1 uncultured Saprospiraceae bacterium
ATTCAAGCGAAAACTGGTGATGGTCAAACACGAGGGAAAAACTTACAAACTTGACAAAGACAGCGTGTATGCCGTTCGATATTGCTCTGGGGTCGTTGAACGGCTTTATCAGCGAAAGGTGTACCTGATGGTTAATCCGGAGGAAGCCATATTGATTTACAAAGTCTATATCCCTTCCATGGGGAAAAACCAGCCTGCTCAAACAATATGGTATTTCAGTAAAGATGCGGCCAGCCCAATCCAGTCCCTTACCATTTCAAATTTGACAGGCGCTTTTCCGGACAATCACGCCTTTCATGATGCCATCATAGCTGAATTCAAAGCCGACAGCGAATTGAATAAATATGATATGGTGCATAAAATGATGCGCATCAACAGGTTATACCTGAACACTAAAATGTAATGGAGCCATGAAATCCATACAAGACATCAGCCTGTCGCCCAAACCGGGCAAACAATATTGGCAAAACTGCCATCGCGAATGGCGCGAGGAGTTTATTTATTTTCTACTGGTGGACCGGTTTCACGACAACGCCCAACGAAACCCTTCGGCTTATGCCGACCGACATTCGGGGTTCGGGACCAAAGAACAATTGGTCAAAAGTTGCGGCGGTACGCTGCGCGGCATTACGCAGCACCTTGATTACATCCAAAACCTGGGTTGTACGGCGCTTTGGTTAAGCCCGGTTTTTGAGAACAACGCCGATGCTTACCACGGTTACGCCGTCCAGAATTATTTAGACATGGACAAACGCTGGGGCACGAAAGAAGATTTGGAGGTATTAGTGGATGCGGCGCATGAACGCGATATGCGGGTTTTCCTCGACATTGTACTGGATCATTCGGGCGACAACTGGTTTTATGCTGATGGGCACGACTATTTTTACTTTCAGGGCGAACGGTTCCCATTTGGCGGCTGGAGGTCCAAAAACCGTCCCTTGCCAGTCGAGTTGCGCAATCCGGAACTATACAATCGTCAGGGGCAAATCCGCGATTACGACGCCTACCCTGAAACGCGGGACGGCGATTTCAATAACCTGAAAGCATATCGGAGCGACGGTTCGCCGGAAGCGGAATATGTACACAAATTGCTGGTTGATTTGCATTGCTACTGGATTCGGGAAGCGGATGTGGACGGGTTTCGTTTGGATGCTGCGAAGCACATGAGCGAAATTGACATCAGTCGTTTTTGCTCCGCCGTGCGGGAATACACTTATACCTTAGGCAAGAGAAACTTCTTCCTGTTCGGTGAATTGATTGGCCCGGATGAAGTCAGCACCAACTACATCGGCCCGAAAACTTCGATATCGGTCAATGACAAGAACGTGTATTACGGGCTGAACTCCGTGCTGGATTTCCCGCTACACGGTGCGCTCCCTGACGTGATAAAAGGCATGGCTTCGCCGGAAAGGCTCATCGAGCGCTATACCGCCCTGCAACGCAATGCCTTGGATAGGGGTGAATACGGCGAGTTTCTCGTAACTTTTGTGGACAACCACGACCAGGTTGGCCAAGATCCCAAGCACCGTTTTGGCAGCGATGCGGCACCGGAGCAAATCGTGGCCGCCATGGGCTTCCTGCTTTGTGCCATCGGCACACCATGCATATACTACGGCACCGAGCAAGGATTGAACGGCAGCGGGGACGGCGACTGGGCGGTACGGGAATGTCTGTTCGACCCGCGAGACAAAAAGACCAACCTGCTTAATCCGAACTCCCAGATTTATCAATCCATCGCCGCTATCGCCCAAATCAGGAAATCATCTCCGGAGCTGAAATTCGGACGGATGTTTATTCGCGAAATCTCGGGTGGCGGGCAGCATTTCCACCTCCCGGAATGCAACGAATGTACGCTGGCCTTTTCCCGGATACTTTTCAAGGATGAGATTTTGGTGGTTTTCAATTCGTCCATAACCAGGGCGAAAGAAGAATGTGTCCTGATTGATTTTGAATTGAATGAAAAGAAAACGACTATGGATTGCTTGTACGGCGGGTTGGAAACCGTGCCAATTCTTGGCCACAATGAACCGGAACGTAATATCCGGTACGTGAAACTGACGCTGAACCCTATGCAATTCGTCATTTTAAAAACCGCATCATGAAAAATTTCTGGATAATAATGAGCCTACTTTTCGCGAGTCATGCAGCTTTGTCCCAACAATTTTTGAGCGCTCGCGATGGACACATCCAAGTCTGGGGCAAACACATGGACAGTGCGCTGGTTGCTGAAAGCCACGAGTTAAAAATGAAACTCAATTACGAGACTGCGGAAGTCGAGTTCCGCGTGGCAATGAAAACCTTCACGGGCAACTGCGACTCGTTCAATGTTTTAGCCCTCGCCCAACCGGAACTGGAACTTGTATTCAAAGGGAAAATGGATGTGCCATTTGTGAGTACCCAAGACCATCCGGTGCAAAACTTCAAGATCGAAGGGATGCTCAACCTGAACGGCAAGGAACGCCCCGTCGCACTCACCGCTACGATCCGGCATCTTTTTTCCAGCACCGTTGCTTGCAGGTTGTCGGCTAACCTTTCCTTTTTGCTCAGTGATTTCAACCCTGCCCTGCTCCAACAAGGATTCGACGACCGCGTCGAAGTGAAGCTTTATGAAACATTGATGAAACGAGTTAACGAAAAAAATTAAAATCATGAACGCACTAAAGTTTATAAGTTTTTGCACGCTTGCTGCGCTTGTCGGTACAATGTGCCACAAAATGGACATGGGCACAAATGCCATCGCCCGCGATGTCGTGGAAAACCCTTTTGTCAACCCGATTCCAATACCTTCCATTCTGGATGCCGCGAACGCTACACTTGATGCTAAGTCAAACACTGCATCGCTCGGTAGCGGAATCACGGTAAATACCCTTGGCTATGGTGGGGCAGTCATTCTGGGGCCAACGCTTCGTATTCAGCAAGGTTCGACCTTGAATCTTGCATTCAGCAATAACCTAAGTGAAGCAACCAATATTCACTGGCATGGGTTAGAGGTGCCCGCTGCGCAAGATGGTTACCCAACGGATGTGACAATGCCTGGCGGTTCTTTTCAGTACAATTTTCCGGTTAATAACCGGCCTGGCACTTATTGGTATCACCCACATCCCGACCTTGCAACGGCTAGTCAGGCATATCGCGGACTGGCTGGTTTTTTCATCGTTTCCTCAGCTGATGAAGAAGCCCTGGGCTTACCGGGTGGTGATTATGATGTTCCCCTTGTGGTCCA
>CAYVPM010000659.1:0-3211 GCA_964453475.1 uncultured Saprospiraceae bacterium
CATCACTCACCATTCCACTCTACGCACTCATCGGCTGGCCACTCGCCCACTCCTTTTCGAAATCCTATTTTTCGGAAAAATTCTCCCGTGAAAACATCAAAAACGCGCGTTATGAGCTGTTTCCACTGGAACAGATCGCCGATTTCCCCAAGCTTCTTGAAAAATATCCCGATTTGAAAGGTATCAATGTCACCATCCCGTACAAGGAGCGCATAATTCCTTTTCTCGACAAACTGGATGAAACCGCTCAAGCTGTCGGCGCCGTAAACTGCATCAAAATTGCTGAAAACCGTGAACTTACAGGCTACAACACCGATGTGATCGGCTTTGAAAGCAGCCTGACAAACTTCCTCGCAAAACATAAAATCAGTACCAGGCCCAGCCATGCCTACATCCTCGGAACCGGCGGCGCCTCCAAAGCCGTGGCTTACGTACTGCAAAAACAACACATCCCCTACAACTTCGTTTCCCGCTCCCCAACCCAACCCAATGTGCTGGGATATGCATCATTCACCACGCGTAATTCATCTTGCATCATAATCAACACCACCCCACTCGGCACTTTCCCCAACATCCACGAAATGCCCCCTGTCCCGCTCGAAATATTTAAACCTGGCAATTTGGTGTTTGATTTGGTGTACAATCCCGCCGAAACGCTACTTTTGCGGGAAGCAAGCGCGCGCGGCTGTTTCGTGCAAAACGGCCTCGATATGCTCCACCTTCAAGCTGAAGCAGCTTGGGAAATTTGGCAAACCTGACCATGACCACCACATTAGATTTTTCGAATACTGAAATTGCATTTGCCCACCTTTCTGACAAAGAACTGAAAAAATCGGCCTGGCTTTTTTCTATGATGAACAAGCCCTGGCTTGTGAAGTACGGCTCTCAATTGGCACTCTGGGCGGTTGAAAACAACATACCATTGGCTGAAACCGTCGTAAAAAAGACGGTATTCAAACAGTTTGTCGGCGGCACCACCTTGCTCGACAGCTTGCCCGCTATCGAGCATCTGGCTAAATACAACACCCTTACCATCCTCGATTACGGAGCGGAAGCCAAGGAAACCGAGCTCGATTTCAACCACACGATGAACGAGAACATCCGCGCCATCGACTTTGCGGCGCGCTCGGTTAAAAGTGCGCCGATCATCAGCACAAAAATTACGGGCCTCGCGCGTTTTGGCCTGCTGGAGCGCGTCCAATCCGCCCAATCATTGAACCGCGAAGAAGTCATTGAATACCGCAACGCCCTGAAACGGGTGGACGCAATTTGTTACCATGCCTCCAAAAAAGGCGTAGGCGTGTTCATCGATGCCGAAGAAAGCTGGATCCAGGATGCGCTCGACCACCTGGTTTGGCTCATGATGAAACGCTACAACAAAAAAAAGGTCGTGGTGTACAACACCTTCCAACTATACCGGCACGACCGCTTGCAGTTTCTCATGGAAAGCTTTGACCGCGCCAGAGAGGCGGGCTTCAAACTAGGGGCAAAGCTCGTGCGCGGCGCATACATGGTCAAAGAAAACCAGCGCGCCGAAGCATTGGACTACCCAACGCCCATCAACACTGACAAAAGTGCCACCGATGACCTCTACAATACCGCCCTGCGTTTCTGTCTCGACAATCTCGACAGCATGGCCGTATGCAATGCCAGCCACAACGCCGAAAGCATGTTGCTGATGGCCGAAATTATGGAGATAAAAGGTATTCCGAAAGACCATCCGCACACTTTGTTCAGCCAGTTATACGGCATGAGTGACAACCTGACCTTCAACCTGGCCAATGCAGGCTTCCGCGTTGCCAAATACCTGCCTTATGGCCAAGTGAAAGAGGTGATCCCATACCTTATCCGCCGGGCCCAGGAAAACACTTCAGTGACAGGGGATGCGGGAAGGGAGCTGTTGTTGGTACAGGCGGAAGTAAAACGAAGGAAGATATGAGGGAAGGTTTGAGAGATGAGCGATGAGAGATGAGAGATGAGAGATGAGAGATGAGTGGGCACGGCATCTGCTCTTTGGTTTGGCTTTTGTTTTTCAGCCCTTTTACGTACTGAATAGCTAACCTGAACCATCCCGATTTTTTTTAACCGCATGAGTGCCCCAATAGCCCTGAAAGGGCGTAATCAATAACATTGGGCAACGCTCTATGAATAAGCTGGGCAACGCTCTGTGAACAGCCGCGAATACGTGAGCCATCCACCATAATATAGCGAAACATGACCATCTCTGCTCAACTTATCGACCTCCACCAGCGCCGGACTTACCCGGCCGAAATAACAATCGCTGATGGGAAAATCGCTTCCATTCGGGAGGTAGAAGAAGTGCCAGATGCCGCAGGCTACCTGCTCCCCGGCTTCGTCGACGCGCACGTGCACATTGAGAGCAGCATGTTGCCACCCAGCGAATTTGCCCGCATGGCTGTGGTGCATGGCACGGTTGCCACCGTTTCCGACCCGCATGAGATCGCCAATGTGCTGGGCAGTGAAGGCGTGGCGTACATGCTGGAAGATGCCGCCAGGGTGCCGCTCAAGTTTTGCTTCGGTGCACCATCCTGTGTTCCAGCCACGTCTTTTGAAACTGCCGGCGCCGTTCTTGACGCTGCCGACGTTGAAAAATTGCTGCAAAACCCCGACATCGGCTACCTGTCGGAAATGATGAACTTCCCGGGTGTGCTGTACAAGGATCCAGGGGTAATGGCCAAAATTGCCGCCGCCAAACGCTTGGGCAAGCCTGTGGATGGCCACGCGCCCGGACTGCGCGGAGAAGCTGCCCAACAGTATTTCGCAGCGGGCATCAGCACCGACCACGAATGTTTTACTTACGAAGAAGGGCTTGAAAAAGCGCAATTGGGTGTGAAAATCCTCATCCGGGAGGGCAGCGCAGCCCGAAATTTCGAGGCACTTTGGCCCTTGTTGAAAGAATTTCCGCAGCAAACCATGTTTTGCAGTGACGACAAGCACCCCGACGACCTGGTCAACGGCCATATTAACACACTCGTGGCACGAGCCATCGCGCAAGGTTGCGACCTGTACGATACGCTTCAGGCGGCCTGCCTTCACCCCGTGGCACATTACAAACTGCCCGTTGGCCTCCTGCGCGTAGGCGACCCCGCCGATTTTGTGCAAGTGCAGGACATCCGTACGTTCAAGGTAACGGCGACATGGATCAATGGCGAAAAAGTTGCGGAGAACGGCAGAACCCTTTTGCCCAAGT
>CAYVPM010000660.1:0-3210 GCA_964453475.1 uncultured Saprospiraceae bacterium
GTGCCCATTCGGGAGTTTCAGTACGTATTGTTCCTTGTGTGCGCCGCAATGCCAGGTAATACTCTTCTTTATTTTGCTCAATAACGCTTTCGAGCGAACTGTAAGGAACATAAGCATACCCTGCCCTCAGCAGCATCAGTGTAGTTAGAACCCTGCTAAGTCGGCCATTCCCATCTTGAAAAGGGTGAATCTCCAGAAAAACCACAATGAAAATTCCAATGGCAATGAGCGGATGAACGGTTTTGCTTTCTGTAAACTCGTTATACCAAGTAACCAATTCGGTCATCAATCTTGGGGTGTCAAAAGGCGTTGCCGTTTCAAAGACAATTCCTACTTGGTTGCCATCAGCATCAAAAGCGGCTACACTGTTTGTGTTAGTTTTATAGTTTCCTCTGTGCCGGGTATCTTTTTCGCTGTACCGCAGCAGGTCACGGTGTAATTGCCGGATGTGATTTTCTGTAATGGCGATTTCTGCCGAGGCAGAAAACACAGTGTTCATTACATCGGCATAACCAGCCACCTCCTGCTCATCACGAGACTTAAAGGATTTAATTGCGAGATTGGAAAGCAGCCGCTCCACCTCTCTGTCGCTAAGTTTACTGCCCTCTATTCGGGTCGAGGAACCTATACTTTCAATTGTTGCTACGTGACGTAACGCGGAAAGGCGCTCCGGTGCTAATGTACCGAGCGCCCGCCATGCCCCTTTAAATTCGTCGATCTCCCCGATCAGACCAAGGAATTCATGGGTGATTTTTAATGTATGGGTTTTGAACACATCCATTTTTGTATCCATTTACATCCAATTATCAAGTCAAAAGTACAACAATATCCATTTTTATATCCATTTACATCCAATTGCCATCCATTTTTTTGCACATTTGAGTATTACCCCAAACTCCCATTTGAGCAAACGCCCAAATGCCGCCTTAATTCCTGAGTAACCTCCAGCCGTTCTTTGTTCTCCTCGATGGAGCGCAAAATTGTCAGGTGTGCAGGCTTTCCGGCCTCTTTTCTCCTCGCTTCTTTCTCAAGTGAAGCAAGGTAGCGTTCTTCAAAACGCATTTCGAGCCGGGCAAGGTTCCTTTCTAAAAACGGATCAACCACATCGAGCTTAATTCCGTAAAACAATTCCTCCGCCTCAATCATACTTTTGGCATCCGCCCATTTTGCAACGGGCTTGGATACTTTCCCGGCAGTTCTTCCTCCATTCCGGTTTTGACACCTTCATCTGTCGTCGTCCTGGGCAAAGCCATGTCAGTCTTTCTTTCAGGCAGCTCCTTTATGAACTGCTCGAATTCGGCCATTGCCGAATAAAAATTCTTCACCTCTTCCCATTGCTCACGGTTCCGGTATAACTCCATTTGTGTTGCAAATGTCGTTTCCCGCAGAATCATAATCTCAATTACCCAACCAATCAGCATCAAGGTTGAAACTGAAATCGTCCATGAAACACCGTAGGGCATCATCACAAAAAACGCTTCACACAATGACAACAACAGCAATGTAGTTGCTGCGATCACACCAAAGGAAAATTTGCTCTGCAACCGTGCCGGGTTTAACTGGAAGAAAAACACCAGAATCCCCCTGCCCGCTTGAATGGCAAGCGGCACCAGATAGGCCGCTATCTTAAAACCGATACCCGGCGCACTCTCCGCATGGAAAATCCCCATAATCAGGGCAGAGATCAGGTATGTGCCGATCAATAGCCCAAAGGAAAGCACCGGCAGGATTCTTCGCATCTGCCGGATAGCTATTTCAAAGTCGCGGTTGACCAAAGTATGTTCCATGAATCAATTTTTTATCGTGAGAGAGTTATTCGATAATCATATTGTGGTACTTGTCCATTACCTCCTTGTCGAAAGAGTCGAGGTACACTTGCGTCACCTCTTCGGAGGCATGTCCCAATGCCTCGCTGATGATTGCCGTCGGCACACCTTTATATTTGGCAATGGTTGCGTAAGAATGGCGGGCAACGTAACTGGTAAGGGGGGATTCAATACCACAGGCAATACCGATTTCTTTCAGCGACCGGTTAACCCGGCGCAGTTCATCGCGGACATTCACCCATTGTTTTTGCGGGTCTGTGGACTTGATTACATTGAGGATAAAATCCTCCTTGCCCTTGTCTGCAAGGTATTTATCAAGCAGTATTTGTAATGGTGGGGAAAGCGGAACAGAGTGCAGCCGACCGGTTTTCTGGCGTTTATATTCCACCCTGCCCCCGATGATGTTTTTTACTTTGAGAAAAGCAATGTCCACGAAGGAAGCCCCCATCAGGTAGAAACTCAACATAAAATATTCCTTCGCCCTTTCCTGCCTTGCTGTTTCCGGCACAAACGCTTTTACCCGTTCCAGGTCTGCCCCTGTTATGGCGCGTTTTCGGGTCTTTTCGTATTTAACGCTGTAATCATTGAACGGGTAGAAGTCCTTCTCAATGAGTTTTTGTTTAATAGCCCGGTTATATAATGCCCGGAGTGTTCTCAGATTCGCACTCAGGCCATTCAGCGAGTTCCCTTTAGAAAGAAACCATGCTTCATATTTTTTCAGCCAGGCATAAGTTACCTGCTTGAGGGGAATATCTTTACCGTGGGTAAAATTGGAAACGCTCCGCCGCAAGGTTTCGTAAACAGAAGCATTACCATAACGTTCGGCCTGTTTGAGTTCAGCAATGATTTCTTCCGCAAAGGCCAAAGTCATTACTTCGGTATGCTTCTGTGTTACGAAAGATTTTAGTTCCTCCAGAGAAAGTGTATCCAGCCTGCCCTCGTCCTGGAGCCGGATAAGAATGTCCTGAACTTTCTGCTTATCTTTGTTGAGGATTGCATTAAAGCGCGTGACATTATCAATGGTCTTGCACGAGGATTTAACCTTCTGGCCTTTCTCATCCCAGTCCTTAGATGAAACGCTATGGCCGAGGCTCAAGTCAAAAGGTTTTCGGTTGTGAACAACCCGGAGTTTGAGCGGAAATACGTCACCTTTCTTTTTGTAACGTGTGTCGAGAATGATGTTAGCAGAAACCATACGGAAAAAATTTGCAAGCAATTTGCAAGCAAAAGTAAGTTCTTTCCGGTAAAGTTTGTGCTCTCTTGAAAAAATTAGTGTTGATAATCAACCAGTTAAAAACAAATGAGACCAGATAAAACCAGATTGGTCACGCTTCCCAAGCTGAGGGTCGCGAGTTCGAGTCTCGTTTTCCGCTCTTGAATTTGA
>CAYVPM010000661.1:0-3209 GCA_964453475.1 uncultured Saprospiraceae bacterium
CCGAGTTCCACTCGGATGGTGAGTCCGGCGGCGCCAGCAGCAAGCAGTTTAGCCTTTCTGAAATGGACGACATGCTGGAAGATGCCGCGCGCCTCGTGGTTGAGACGCAACACGGTTCCACCAGTATGATACAACGCCGCATGAAGCTCGGCTATAACCGCGCAGGCCGCATCATGGACCAGCTCGAAGGACTGGGTATCGTTGGCCCGGCAGAAGGCTCCAAACCGCGGGAAGTGCTGTTTTACTCGATGGATGAGTTGAATACTTTTTTCCAGAAGTTGCGGGAAAAGCGGGGTTAAGATTTGTTTCAAAAATTGAACGAATCTGCGGTTTTTTTAGTGAGGAGCGGGGACACCTCTTTTGAAATTGTTTAGCAGTCAACCACGGTGCCTTCCTTATCTATAGTCAACACAAAGTGGTTGTGAAAATCGTGATTGGATAATCATTTGAAAATCAAGTATTTTCCATCACTCAAATCACAAAAATCACTTTAATCACAGTATAATTATTGCATTAGCGTCTAAAAAAGGCATCCACCCGCGTTTGTGCATTTTCCCGAACATTCATATAAAACAGGTTCAAATCGCCGATGTGATAGTTTTTGCGGCGGAATAAAAAGCTGCCTTTAAACTTAGGCTTTCGAGACAACAGTACGCCCTGGTACACTTCGGCATCCGTTATGGCAGGATACACTTTTTCGAAAGGCCTTACTACGCCGCCAAGGTTCTCGGTTTTTGACCCGTATTCGCCTTCAGTAGTAGTCCAGCAAAGGGGATTGGTGCAAACGATTTCCTTGTCCAGGCGCGCATCCGCGCTGTGGTCGAGCACATAATTCCGGTTCCAGGTGCGCCAGGAGCAATAACAGTTGATTTGGTCTGGCATTTCACAGGGCTGGATATGGTTGAAAAAACGCTTGTTTACGGGCCAGCCTATGATATATGCGGTCACCAATTGATTTTGTATGGGTGTGCCTTCTATTTTTTTCTTGATTAGGTTCATGGCGTGCAATGCTCCCTGGCTGTGCGCCGCAATGATGAATGGCCGCCCATTGTTCCAGCGTTTCATATAATAATCGAAAGCGGCTTCAATATCCGAATATGCCACTGTCAGGGCTTCTTTGCCGGAATCAACCTTCTTTTTGTTGTAAAATACGTTCAGGTGTGCCTGACGGTAGCGCGGGGCATATACTTTCCCTGCGCCATTGAAAATAGAGGCCTGATACAGGACGGCGCCCTCATCGGTTTTTTTGTTGGTTCGCATATCGCGCGTATCGGCGTTCCATTGGGTTTCGTATCGGTCAGATCCGGTATACGTAGTAGGGTAGAAGTAAAGCACGTCAACCGGCGCATCGGCTTGCGCGTCCTTGATGCCAGGAAGGGGCGTGCGGTCGGCCATGTCCTCTTTTTCGGGATGAGCCGACCAGTTGGAGAGATCAGCGTAATCTGGCGCCGGGGGTATGACGGCAGCATCGAATTGGCCTGAAGGGCGCACGGCGCAGGAGGACAAGCTTGCAATAAACAGGGTGCCGAATAGGACTTTTTTCAATTGCATGGAAGTAAATTATTTGAGTGCTAAAACGCAGTGTTTATGCACTTAGTTCGGAACGAGGGAATTAATGTGATAATTAGCTAATGAGATAATTAGCTAATTATCACATTAAAACCTTTATTTTTCCGCCTAAATCCACAGAGATTATGGCATTTTGGATCAGCATACTCTCCGTTTTAGCCATCGTATATGCCGGGCTTTGCGTAGTTTTTTACTTTGGACAACCGCTGTTTTTTTTCCGTCCGGAACGGCTGGCCAAGACATTTACGTACCAATACCCATTCCCGTTTTCTGAGGTCAATTTTGACATGGAAGACGGCGGCAGCGTGAATGCGCTGCATTTCAAAGTGCCCAACAGCAGGGGCGTGGTTTTTTACATCAAAGGAAATTCAAGGAGCATCAAAGGTTGGGGTAAGTTCGCCAAGGATTTTGTAGGCAAGGGCTTCGATTTTTTCATCCTCGACTACCGCGGGTTTGGCAAAAGCACGGGCAAACGTACGGAGCAAATTCTGTACTCCGACCTGCAACAGGTGTACAAATGGTTGGCAGAAATGTACGGGGAAGACCACATCGTGCTGTATGGACGTTCGCTCGGCAGCGGCCTGGCCGCCCGCATCGCTTCCTGGAACCACCCGAAACTGCTGATTCTTGACAGCCCTTATTATTCGTTTTTGCACCATATTTCCCGCTATGCCTTCATCCTGCCCTTGCGCTGGTTGCTGAATTACCAAATCCGCACCGACCGATTTATCAAAAAAGTAGAATGCCCCATCCACATCATTCATGGCCGCCGCGACCGCCTCATTCCCTACCGCCAAAGCGAAATGCTGAAAAATCTGGTGCCGGAGAAAGTGACCTTGCATACGATCGAAAAAGGCGGGCACAACAACCTGCCGGAATTCCCGCTGTACCACGATCTGTTGTACGATTTGTTGCACGAGGCGTTTGATGAAGAGCTGAGGATGGCGGCATGATTAGCATTGCTTTCCAAAAGCTTTAACAAGGCATCCGCAGGAAAAACCACCAATGAACGCCAGGGGATGCTCCGCACGCACAAGGTAAGTGCAGGAAACCCTACATTTGCGACCTAGGGGGTGTGTCCAATTCCAGGCCTGCCCTTTTCGCAAATCGGTATCCATGTTCAAACCACTACTTATTCTTTTCCTGCTCGCTGCCGAAATCGCAGTTGCCCAGGAAAGCGCCACTGTTTACGGCCGCGTCACCGATGCCTCCGATGAACAACCCATTGAGTTTGTAAGCGTGTTCATCAAAGATGTGGGCAAAGGTGTCGCCACCAATGAATCGGGTCAATTTGCCATACAAGTGCCCGCAAACCAGCGTCTTATACTTGGATTTCGAAGGGTGGGCTACAAAGATGCGACTGCAGATATCCTCCAACTGAAACCCGGCGCCCGCTACGCCCTCGACATCGCCCTGGCGCCCAACCAAACCAACATGGAGGTCGTCATCAGCGAGCGGCGGCTCGACGAAGGGGGTATGGTGAAAGAAAAAAACATGGCAGAACTCAAGCTGTTGCCTACCACCACGGGCAACCTGGAGAGCGTGCTGCCCCATATCGCCCTGGGTCCCAATACTGGCACACGAGATCGGCAGCATCGTGCCGTCGGCCCGCCTCGCGGGCGAGCCGGTGCGCGCCGCGA
>CAYVPM010000662.1:0-3201 GCA_964453475.1 uncultured Saprospiraceae bacterium
GAAGCCATCTCAGCGGCAGTAGCAACGCGCTCCTTCAACATTGGGCACATGATGAGTCATGGCGGCATGAGCGGCATGGTTATGCATCCGCTCGACGGAAAATTATTTGATGCGAATCGCCGCGACGAAGTGGTGAACGCCGGTACAACCGAAATATGGGAGTTCGACAATACCACAGGCACAGAAACGCACCCGATGCACATCCACGGAGTACAATTTCAAGTTCTCAATCGGAGCGGCGGACGCAGTGCTGTGCAAGTCTGGGAAAAAGGTTGGAAAGACACTGTGCTTGCTTTCCCAGGCGAAAAGGTCAGCATCATTATTCGATTCCCCGGCAACAAAGGCAAGTTCGTGTTCCACTGTCATAACCTCGAACACGAGGACGGTGGGATGATGCTCAACTTTGAAATTCAGTGATGTTCAAAATACAACAAAAAACTATCAAAAAAACACCCTGGATTTTAAGCAGGATTCGGGGTTGGGCAGCCTTCCCAAAGGGAATAATTCTTCTTCGTCATTTTACCAATTGGGGGGCTGCCCTTTTTGAATTGGTGTAAATCAATTTGACAATTCACTAAAAATTAAAAAATTATGAATCGGACTATTTTTTGGTACATGCCGCTGATGATAATTTTAAGCAACTGTACCGCCTATAACAAGGTGTACAGCGACTATGACCGTACGGCTAATTTCGCCCGATACAAAACATTTGCCTGGCTGCCCGACCGCGACACCGCCAACACAACTTTCAACAATCAAATCATCCGCAATAACACGCTCAATTATTTCACCCACTGCATGGGCGAGCGTGGGTTACAGGCGGAGCCAGACTCCCCGGACATGCTACTCCAATTAGTAGTCCGCAGCATGCCTAAACAAATGACCATTACCTCAACTGTACATCAGGGCTCGGTTTCTGGCGTCAGGGGTAATCCGTACTACTACCCAAACCCGAATAATTATTTTTATCCCTCACCCTTTCTAAACGGTCGCACTACCCATGTCACGGAGCGATACGATTATGCCGAAAGTACGATCACTCTGAATGTTTATGATTACCACCTAAAACGGCTTGTGTGGACAGGAACAGCCAAGGGCGACCTGTACGACCCTGCCTTTATGGCCGATAATTTGCACCCGGCAGTGTATCGTATTTTGAAAAAATTTCCAATTAAGACGCAGTTAAGAGAAAGGCGCAGAAATCACACTGCCACAGTAGAAAAACAACATTGATCACCACTCGGCAAACAAAAGTTGAATGCAAGCTTGCTACAACTACTGCATTATGCCAATTTATTTGTAAAATGACATGAACGACGCACATAAAATCACAATGCAATCATTGGGCGCGGCACAAACCGTAACCGGCTCCAAGCACCTGCTCCGCACCCCGGAACTAACTCTGCTAGTGGACTGCGGACTGTTCCAAGGCATAAAAACCCTGCGCGAAAAGAACTGGGAAGATATTCCCGTCAACCCAGCCGAGGTGGATGCTCTGATACTGACCCACGCCCACCTCGACCACTGCGGCTACATTCCTTTGTTTGTAAAAAGGGGGTTCCGAGGAAAAATTTATATGACCCCGCCGACGTCAGATCTGGCCGAACTTATCCTTTACGACAGCGCCAAAATACAGGTAGAAGATGCCGAAAGAGCCAACCGAATGGGCTTTTCCAAACACCATCCCGCTCTACCGCTGTACGATGAGAAGGACGTGGACGAAGCAATTCCACTGTTTCAAACTGTCGAACACAGCATCGAGTATCATCTTTCGCCCAATCTCAGTTTTCATTTCCGAAAAAACGGACATATACTCGGCGCGGCCTCCGCTGTGATAAGTTGCTATGGCAAGAAAATTGTTTTCTCCGGCGATATCGGACGTTATGAATCGCGTTTTCTGCTCCCACCCTCCTCCATCCCCGAAGCCGATTTGGTTGTAATGGAGTCCACATACGGCGACCGACTGCATGGTGACAATGATCCCTTGGACGAATTGGCCGAGGTCATCAATCGGGTGATAAAGCGGCATGGAAGCCTTGTCATTCCAAGTTTCGCTGTGGGGCGCGCCCAGGAAATCATGCACCTCGTGAATACCCTCAAGCACGAAGAGCGTATTCCTGCCAGTCTCCCCGTTTTTCTCGACAGTCCTATGGCTGCCAATGCAACCCAGATTTTGTGCCGACACACTCAGTGGCACAAACTCAAACATGATGAATGCATGAGTGTATGTAACGATGTGGTCATCAATCGCGAATTTCGCGAGACCAAAAAAATCATCGCCACGCCAGGGTCAAAAATTGTCATTTCTGCCAGCGGGATGCTCACTGGGGGGCGTGTTCTCGAATATCTCAAATACCTAGCCCCCGACCCGAAAAATGCTATCCTGCTTATCGGGTATCAAGCTGAGGGCACACGTGGCCGACGCTTGAAAAACGGCGAACCAGAATTAAAAATCCATGGTCAATTCGTGCCGGTGAAAGCCAGTGTTGAAGAAATTTCCGGTTTGTCGGGTCATGCTGACCAGTCCGAACTTCTGCAATGGCTCGGCCAGATGGGTCAGTCCGTTCAGAAAGTGATACTCGTACACGGGGAAAGTCCTGCTCAAGAAATTTTCCGCGCCAAAATCGAACAGGACTTACATATCCCTGCTCAAATAGCAAAAGAGGATGAAGAAATTACGCTGTTCAATTTGTAAAATAAAGATGTCGTAAAAATTGTATCCATATGGAAGACGCGTTAACCACTACATTTAAACATGAGTCAGCTGACCATGACACTGACAATGCTAAGATGGACAGAGAGCATGTACCCTCCAATTCGCTTAAAGTACGGTCTGTAAACATTGACACTTACCGCGAGAACATCATTTATATGCGAGGGGACTGTCCTATCTGTAAGTCAGAGGGTTTTTCTGCGCTTACCAGAATTGTGGTGTATTATGGCGAGCGAAGCATCATCGCAACCCTGAATGTGGTGTCCGATTTGGTCGGCCACGGTGAAGCAGGGCTTTCCAACGAGGCACTGAAGCGTTTGCAGGTGCAGGAAGGCTACCTGATTCAAGTCGGGCATTTGAAACCCATGGAATCATTCAAGTTGGTTCGCTCAAAAATGTATGGTCATGTACTTGAAAGTGCGGCATTTGAGGCCATCATAAACGACATAGCAGATGGACGCTATTCCAACGTCGAACTCGCCGCCTTT
>CAYVPM010000663.1:0-3200 GCA_964453475.1 uncultured Saprospiraceae bacterium
GATGTAGCAGATCACCTCCAGGCCGTTCACCAGGCGCACTTTTGCGACTTTACGAAGGGCCGAGTTAGGCTTCTTGGGAGTAGTAGTGTACACACGAGTGCAAACACCGCGTTTCTGCGGGCTTGAGCTCAGTGCACGGCTCTTACTCTTGTATTCCACCTTCTCGCGGCTGTTGCGCACCAATTGGTTGATAGTTGGCATACCTTTTTTTGTGAAAAATTATTGTAACTCGTTCAAAATCAATGAGAAAACGGCACAAAAAGACATGCCTTTCCCAAAAGCGAACGCAAAGGTAACGCTATGCGGCGTATTTTCAACATGAACCTTAAAAAAAAGTGGAATTTAGAAGGGATGACAACGGGATAGCCCGCAAAGGCGTGTTACCACGAGGTTAAGACTGGATTCAAAGCTCTGGAGAAATTAATATCTGATACTTTTGTGGGTGGTGATTGGTTGGGTTAGTGATCAGAGATTGGTTGATCGGTGATTAGTGCACGGCATTTTTTTCAATTTTGAATTCGTTTTCCAGCGCTCATGGTTTTACCCATTGGTTCATCGATTGGCTGGAGGGCTGAAATACAATACTTCAGCGAAGTAATTTAGATGTGCACCAATCACCGATCAACCAATCACTGATCACTAACCCAACCAATCCCCAGTCACAATAAAAATCAAAAAATGAACCCAAAACGTATTCGCCTCATTATCGGACTTATGTCGCTGGCTCTGGTCGGCCTCATCAGCCTGCAGGTGTACTGGATTGGCTGGAACATCCGGCTGAATGAGGTAAAATTCGATACCGATGTGTTCGATGCGCTCAATAAAGTGGCCAGCCGCTTGCAGTACCACGCGGAAATGAAGGTGCAGGAAGCCCTGAATGCATCCCGGCGACAAAGCAACAGCGAGGCCAACCGCAATATCCGGGAGGCTGCCAAGTACCTGGAAAACGGTTTTGCCTCGCGGCGGGTGGGCTCGAGCGACAGTCTCCCCAACCCGGTAGGCGAAGGCGAGTCATTTGAAGAAAACATTAACCGCTGGGAATACATGAAGGTAATCCAGCTGGTGGATGCCAAACCGCTGGCTGAACGCATTTCTCTGGACATGCTCGACCGATCCGTGCGGGAAGAAATAGAAAGCCGCGGCATAAAATCTGCCTACCAATATGGCGTCTATTCCACCGCCCGCAACAGCTACGTTATTGTGAACGACCATTATGTAGTGGAAGACAACGGCCCGCAGGTGGCCCATGGCGGCGCGCCTACCCTTTTCAATTCGCCTTACAAAGTGGCCCTTTTCACCCAGGACATCGAATCGCCGGGCTACCTGTCGCTGTACTTCCCCAACCGCACCCGTCTGGTACTCGAATCCGTGCTCGGCACCTTATTATTGTCCGTCATTTTTACGGGCATCATTCTGTTCTGTTTTTGGTACACCATTCAGGTCATTTACCGCCAGAAACAGCTCTCCGAGATGAAAACGGATTTTATCAACAATATGACCCACGAGTTCAAAACGCCCATCGCCACCATATCCCTGGCAGCCGACAGCATCAGCAGCCCCAAAATACTGAGCAGCCCCGACAAGATCAAACGCTTCATCGACATTATACGGCAAGAGAACAGGCGCATGAACAGCCAGGTAGAGCGGGTGCTGCAAGTAGCGGTGATCGATAAAAAAGATTTCGAACTCAGCATCGGCGAACTGAACATGCACGAAGTGATCCAGCAAGCGGTGGATAATTTCAGCCTGCAGGTCGAAACCCGGGAAGGAAAACTAGAAGTCGATTTCCAGGCCCTCAACCCGATCATCGAAGGCGATTCCACACATATTGCCAGCATCATCCACAACCTGCTCGACAACGCCAATAAATACAGCCCGGAAAAGCCCCATATCATCGTCCGCACCCGCAACGTATCGATGGGGCTGGAAATTACCGTACAGGATCACGGCCTGGGCATCAGCAAGGAAGCCCGCAAGCATGTATTCGATAAATTTTATCGCGTGCACACCGGCAACCTGCACGACGTGAAAGGTTTTGGATTGGGGCTCAGCTATGTCAAAGCCATTATGACGGCGCATAAGGGCCTCGTGGATGTTCACAGCGAGTTGGGGAAGGGAAGCAGTTTTGTGCTGACGTTTCCGAAAAAGTAGTGGTAGCGCGGCCTTCAGGCCGCCCGAAAAAGGCCATTTATGGCCGTTTATTGTTCTTATTCGGCCATAAATGGCCTTTTTCGGGCGACTTAAAAGTCGCGCTACCGCAATTCAATACCCGTCGTTCTGCTGCAAATTCCGGTTTGCTTCGATTTCCCTGCCGGGGATCGGGTACACCAGTTTGTCGTCGTCCCAGTTCAGGCCGTCCACGGCGCCGCGCAGGCGTTTGATGTCGTGGATGCGATGGCCTTCAAAGGCGAGTTCCAAGCGGCGCTCGAGCAAAATATCGTTCAGTGTCACCCCTGTTTTAGAGCCCAGGCCCGCGCGGGTGTGCACAGCGTTGTAGTCGGCATCCGCATTTTGCATCAGGCGGGCTTTGCACTCTGCGCAGATGAGGTACATTTCTGCCAGGCGGATGATCGGGATGTTTTTGTACTGGTTTTTCCATTTCCCGGTTCTGGTAGCGCCATTCCCCTGGTAAAAGAGGGCCTTGCGTGTATCCGAAGCACTGTACAGGTCGAGGTGCTTTTGATTGATCTCGATGTCGCCATCACGGCCTCCGAACTGTGGTACAGAGAAGAAAGTGACAAGTTCATTGTCGCCATCCTGGTCGGAGACTTGCATCGAAAAGATGGCTTCATTGGTGTCATCGTCCTGGTTCCAAAGGCTGGCGTAATTGCTCAACAGGCTGTAATTGCCCGAATTGATGACGATTTGGGCATATTCCAGACTTTCGTCATACTCGCCTTTGCTCAGGTGCAGCCGTGCAATCAGGGCCGCTGCGACGAATTTATCGGCGTACACGTCATTTTCATCGGGAAGCAAATCGTAAGCGGTATGCAGTTCCGCTTCTGCAAAATCATAGATTTCCTTGACACTTGCGCGCGTCACGAAACTGGCATCGTCTATGCCGCGGGTCGGTGTGGTCACCAGTGGAACGCCCAATTGGGTGTTGGGCCCGCCTGGCTCGTAGGTTTTGCCATACAGGCGCACCAATTCGTAGTAGCAGGCAGCGCGGATCAAGCGCGCTTCGCCTTCTACCCGGCCCC
>CAYVPM010000664.1:0-3199 GCA_964453475.1 uncultured Saprospiraceae bacterium
GGTGAACGTAGCAGGCTGGGTGTACGTTTGGCCGCCAAGGGTAATGGAAGCGCCGTTGCAGAACTCCAGGGTTTCCGCTTTTGTTGGCAGGTTGGAGAACACCAGGGTATAAGTGACGGCCACATCACAACCGCCGGTGTTGGAAGCAATAGTGTCCAACACTGTTCCCGGCTGGGTGTACACCACACCGTTGATGGTCACAGAAGTGCCGGGGCAAAAGGAGATCGTTTCTGCATCGGTTTGGTAGGGCAGCCATTCCAGGGTATAGGTTACCAGAGTATCGCAATCACCGCCTGCGCCAGCGAGTGTGCCCATGACGGTGCCGGGTTGGGTGTAGGTTGTGCCATTGATTTCAACCGAAGTACCGGGGCAGAAAGTAATGGTTTTTGTTTGTGCGACCTGCGGCAACCATTCCAGGGTGTACGTGACCAGCGTATCGCAGCCGCTGCCCGTGCCGGGAATGATGCTCGTCACCGTACCGGGCATGGTATAGGTGTTGCCGTCAATGTCGACCGAGCGGCCTGGGCAGAAAGCGATTGTTTCATCGCGGGTTGGGCCGGGCAGCCACTCCAGGGTGTAGGTGACCAACGTATCGCATGCGCCCGCAAGGCCGGGGATTGTGCCCAGTACCGTGCCGGGGTTTGTATAACTGTTGCCTCCGATTTGTACTGTATCGCCTGGGCAGAACGATACGGTTTCATCGCGGGTGGGTGTGGGCAACCATAACAACAGGTAAGTTGCAAGCGTGTCACAATCACCATTTATGCCCGCGAGTGTCAATTCCACTATTCCCGGATCGGTATAAGTGTTGCCCCCTATATCAACGGTCCTACCCTGGCAAAACGCCACCGTGTCGCTTGTAGTGGGCGTGGGCAGCCACTCCAGGCTGTATTCCAGGAGGGTATCGCAACCGCCTGTGGTGCTCGGTATGTTAAAGCTGAGCATTGTTGGCTGGTCATAAACCTCTCCAAAAATGGTCACGCTGGTTCCAGGACAAAACTGTACCGTTTCCTGCACCAGAATATGGGGCAATAAAAAGATATGAACCCGAATGATCGTATCACAGCCCAAGGGGTTTAGGCTAGGAAGGGTATCGTATACCAGACCGGGTTGGGAATAATAGTAGTTGCCAATCAGCACCGAATCGCCAGGGCATATATAGGCAGTGTCGAAACGGAAGGGAGCCGGCAACTCCGATATGAAATAGAACACGATGGTATCGCAGCCGACGGCGCCCGCAAGGGTGTCCTTGGCCAGCCCGGATTCATAATAAGCGACACCATTGATTACAACGGTGTCACCCGGGCAGAAGCGCACAATTTCATTGCGCGTTTCGTACGGCAATGCTGTTATAAAAAAGGTCACGGTGGTGTCGCAGTCATTGTTCAGCCCGGGAATTGTTTGCTGGAACACGCCCGACTGGCTGAACGTATAGCCGCGAATGGTCACCGATTCACCCGGACAAAAAGAACCGTTTTCTGTCACCTGAGGCGTTTGCAGGATGTTCACCGCGACGGTGTCGGTTTGCTTGAAACCGCAAAAATCGGTCACCGTCACGCGGAAGGAACTGGAGAAATTGGCCATGATGGTCTGCGTCGTCATACCATTCGACCATTGATATCGGAAATAACCGGCGCCGGCGTTCAGCACCGCTCCCTGGTTAGGGCAAACGTTCTGATCGGGGCCAAGATTCAGCACAGGCGCTGCCGGGAACTGGAAAGTGAAGCTGGTCAGGTTGTTCAGGTAGTTACATTCCGCTTCGTCCGACAAGGGGAAATCGAGCGTGTCAAATGGCGTGTCGGCGCCGCCAGGCACGTTCACGACGGCAAAAATTTGCAGTCCGTTTTGGACGTTCGCCGCGCCAAACTTTGCTGTCAAATCCGTCAATTCCTCCGAACGGCAACTGTCGCCGGCACTCGGCCCGTAGGAATACGAGCCAAGCTCAAGCGCCGCGCCCGTGTAGGGGTTGGCATTGTAAAACGTCACGTCGAGCGCGGGCAATGCTCCGCCTTCGAGGTCGCAGAATGAAAACTGCATGTTTATCTTTCCCTGCTCACAAAAAACATCGTGGATGCTGACCACAAAATCATTGTCTTCGGGGCAGAGATCCGGGATATTGCAATCGGGGCATATTTGGTGCAAATCCATTGGAATATCCTGCATTGTCCTTGAAATCGGAACCGTGGAGGCGGTGCTGAACACCTGGCTGAAGTTGGCGATGGTGCGAAATGGATTTGCCACCAGGGTTGAGGTTACCGCCAGGGTGTCTACGACGTCACAGCTTTCGGCCATGCTGCCGTCTCTATATAGTTTCCATAAAAAAACGTCCAGGCCACCATTGGCTGCTGTGCCGGTAAAATACAGGGAATCACCGATGGCAAGCGCCTGGTTGGGCGGGAATTGGTTGGCAGAAACGGCGGCTGTTACACCCTCCGTCAGTTTCCTTCCCCAAAGCGGTACCCCGTTCTTGTCTGTTTTGAACACCAGGTGCTGGCTGCTGTCTTGTTGACCATAAATCACGTAACCATCTGGGACAGAGATCAATTTCAGCACGCCCGCCTGCACATTGTAGCTGCGCACCCATTGCAGGTTTCCGTTGAAATCGGTTTTTTGCAGGTAAATGGTATCGTTGCCGACCCCGCCGATCTGGAACTCATTGGATCCCACATAGCAGGATACCAGACCATTGGTATCGGCCAACAAGTCGCGGCCCAGGAAGGAAACGGGGGCCAGGGTGTCGAGGTG
Source organism: uncultured Saprospiraceae bacterium (assembly GCA_964453475.1). Taxonomy (GTDB): domain Bacteria; phylum Bacteroidota; class Bacteroidia; order Chitinophagales; family Saprospiraceae; genus M3007. Next base: position 2,746 of record CAYVPM010000664.1, read on the forward strand.
GTTCAGGTGCGCCCATATTGGGTCGAAGGTACCAGGGTCGAAACGCGCCAGCAATTGCCGCGTATTGACCAGGTTGAAGTTGCCATACATGCATGTACTCGTTCCAGAGGCATAAAGCGCCCCGTTCACGTAGATCATTTTTGAAATGGCATCGGAAGAAATGTATTGATAGCGCTTGGCCAGGCCGGGGTTCATGACGCCTGTTGCGCGGTCAATCTCAATGATTTCTATGTCTTTCTCGCCACTGCTGAGAGATGTTGTTTGATAAAAAATAAAATTCCCGCCCGGACCATGCTCCAGAATGCCGGCGGCAACCGGGTTGTTGCTGGAAATGGAATGCGCCCAAAGCAAGATATTCGTCACGGGATTGTAGCGGAAGACAAACCCCTTGCTCAGGCCTGTGAATCCCTGGGTGCCGCAGCCGACGATCATGCCCTCCGAGTCTTCGATAAGC
>CAYVPM010000665.1:0-3199 GCA_964453475.1 uncultured Saprospiraceae bacterium
ACCGGGTACTCGCGCCGGGTCATTATAATACTGAGGAGCTAATTTACATCGAGTGGGTGTAAGTATGCGCCATCAAAGACCCCATGCCTGCCGACGGGCCTTGTGTCTTTACGGGCAAAACGGCCATTTATTTTGGCAAAAACGACTATTTCGACGATAAAAAAGGCCATTTGCTGAACCAAAACATGCCGCTTGCCGTATGCGACAAAACAGCCGACGCCCTGGCGGGAATTGGCAGGAAAGATATTTTCATTTCACCATCCACTTATTTTTATGACGGCGGCGGTTGCTGCTAAAAACATATTCTCATGAGCAAGACCAAGGAATATTTCGAGCCTGCCAAAGACCTGGCCCAATTCGGCAACATCGGCGAATGGCAACCCGATCTGGCTAAAAAATTCTTCGATTATTACAACAGTTCCATGGCCGAAGGCGCCCTGTCGGCCCGCGAAAAATCCCTGATCGCCCTGGCAGTGGCCCACGCCCTGCAATGCCCCTACTGCATCGATGCCTATACCAGCGAAAGCATCAAGCAAGGCGCCGACGAGGAGCAGATGATGGAGGCAGTGCATGTGACGGCGGCCATGAAAGCCGGCATCTCACTGGTGTATTCCACCCAGATGATGAAACACGGGAAAGAACAGCTCATGTAGCGCCGAGCTTTGCTCGGCGCGCTCAAGTGCCGCTGAGCTTCGCTCGGCGTCTCCTATGAGTCCGCCGAGCGAAGCTCAGCGGTACGTGAGCGCGGCGTCCTATGAGTCCGCCGAGCGAAGCTCAGCGGTACGTGAGCTCAGCGGTACATAAACAATTCAGAAAAACACACAATATGTCCATTCGGCAAAAAACAAAATCCCTAAGCGTGCGGGGGAACCAGTTAGCCAGCACTTTTTTTCAATTGAAAGTGCTGAACGGGCAAGAACTGTCCGATTCCAAGTTTCCTGCCTTCTCCAAAAAAATCGGCGAAAGCGGGTACCCTGATTTCAGGCCTACGGGCATTGATATTTTCCAGGTAAACATTGGCAAACTTTGCAACCAAACTTGCGCGCATTGCCATGTGGATGCCGGGCCCGACAAAAAGCTGGAAAACATGAGCCGCGAAACCCTGGAAATATGCCTGGGTATTTTGTCGAAGCACGACATCAAAACCGTGGACATCACGGGCGGGGCCCCGGAGATGAATGCCCATTTCCGCTGGTTCGTGGAGGAATGCCGGAAGTTGGGCAAAACCGTGATGGACCGCTGCAACCTGACGATTATACAATCGAACCCAAAATACCACGACTTGCCCGATTGGTTTGCTGCCAACCAGGTACATATCGTGTCGTCGCTGCCCTATTTTTCCAAAAACCGGACGGATGCCCAGCGTGGCGACGGGGTTTTTGAGGATTCTATCGCTGCTTTGCAAAAGCTGAACGCGGTTGGATACGGGAAGGAGGGCTCCGGCCTGATGCTCGACCTGGTGTACAACCCTACCGGTGCTTTCCTTCCCGGTTCACAGTCGGGTTTGGAAAAAGAGTTCAAGCAACAGCTGAAAAGGCGGTATAACATCGACTTCAACTACCTCTTTGCCATCACCAACATGCCTATTTCAAGGTTCTTGGACTATTTGATCGAGACAGACAATTACGAGACGTACATGAGCACCCTCGTCAATGCCTTCAACCCGGCAGCCGTAGCCAATGTGATGTGCCGCAACACCATCAGCGTGAGCTGGGATGGCTGGATGTACGACTGCGATTTCAATCAGATGCTGGATTTAAAGGTGTCTGGTCAAGCCACGCATATCAGTGAATTTGACTTTAAGGCACTGTTGGAGCGCAAGATCGTGCTGAACCAGCATTGTTATGGGTGTACAGCTGGGGCAGGGTCGTCGTGCGGAGGAGAGGTGGCTTAATAGCAGGTTGTTCCGCCTGAACTATTCAAACTGGTCCAACCTGAGTACCAGTACTTCCATTTTCTACATTCGGTTGTCAATGCTGACGTTGCGCAACAGAAACCGCCACACGGTATGGAGCATTCTGTGGTGGGAATTACCGCTTTTTAGCAAAGATATTGTTAATAATTGTTACTACCTGGGGGTTTCCGCCGTCAGAACGACGAATCTGAAGGAGAATTTTGGATAGGAGTCAAATTTAGCACGGTTTTTGAAGCTATGGTGACAATGTGTTTTGTGCAGAACAATCATCATCAAACGCGCTTTAATCAGCCCTAGCTTTATCCAAAATCTGGTTACAACAGTAAGGCAGTGGCAATTAAAAATGAAAATTCTGCACAATGCGCACTTTTTTAAGGAATTGAACAATTTATTTCCTTAATTTGCTGCGTTTTTCATTTAAATCCCTTTAATTCGAGTGGTACTTGAGCAACATTTGGTTGCTTTCCTGCTCTATCTTCCGTCCCTGCCTTACGTTATTTTCCAAAATCTCTGAAAAGGTTTTAACGTATACATTCACCATCAAGGACGATTTTATGTTCCCATTTGAAAAACACTTTGAAAACCGCAGTTCCGTCATGGCTTTGCGGCTCCTCCCCTTTGTCCTTTTGCCGATCTTTGTTTTGCTCCAGACAAACGACGCGACTGCAAAGACGCATGTCTTTAACAACAAGATTCTTGCCTCTACCAACCCGTTTTCGCAATGCCCAATGGGTACGGACACCATTATTATCAAAGACACCTTTGATATAAATGTGAATTACGAGCCAATTCTGTTCGGTCTGCCTTACGAAGGAAAACTGATTGTTGATGGCGGTGTGCTGCATTGGAGTTCCAATGTTTTTCTAAAATTGGGCGTGAGTGCCCGGATCATTTTGCACAGAGGCGGGCGCATTTACCCTGGCGGCCTCAGCGATACACAGTGCAATGGCCAGAAAACCATTTATTTCGACGTTAACAAACTCGCCAGTTGCAGCGGCCAAAATTCCTTGCACGCCTTTTCGGACGTGAATACGGCAGGGTGTTTTGACGTTACTGGTATATGTTGCGATGCCCCAATCCAGGTGCAGGACAATTCTGGCCACCCAAATGACCTTACGCTTTGCCAGCCAGGTGACTCTGTCACACTTTCAGTTCGGGGAAGTGGCACCTTGAATTATAACTATGTCTGGCTGCCCAACAATATCGGTCCCGGTGTGGGCCCTTTCACGGTTGCCCAATACAACAATACAGTCTATTCGGTAAGCGTGACTGCCATATTCGACC
>CAYVPM010000666.1:0-3194 GCA_964453475.1 uncultured Saprospiraceae bacterium
GCTGTAGTTGTGCAACAGGCGGGCAATGAGTACGTTGACATGCTTGTCGGCAGTCCAGTTGCCGTAGTCAACCTGGCTGTAGTCGATTTGGTCGCGCAGCACGGTAACGGTCAACTTAGAGCCTTTTGGCACCATCTCCTCACCGTAGATCGAACGGATACCGTTGGTCACTTTGTCTTTCACCAGCATCTGAACCTTGTCGATCAGGATGGTTTTCAGCTTGTTCAGCGACACTGCATGTTCGTCGTCGAGCTTGTCGAGCAATGCTTTTTCCGACTCTTTTTGAACCTTGTCTTTCTTGGCGCGGGCAAACAATTGCTTGTCGATGACCACACCGTTAACGCTAGGCGGTACTTTCAAGGAAGCATCCTTCACGTCGCCGGCTTTGTCACCGAAAATTGCGCGCAGGAGTTTTTCCTCTGGTGTCGGGTCGGTTTCGCCTTTTGGCGTGATCTTGCCGATGAGGATATCGCCTTCCTTCGCCCAAGCGCCGATACGGATGATGCCATGCTCGTCGAGGTCTTTGGTCGCTTCTTCGCTCACGTTCGGGATGTCCTGGGTGAGTTCCTCTTCACCGAGTTTGGTGTCGCGCACATCCAGTTCAAAGTGTTCGATGTGGATCGACGTGAACACGTCTTCCTGCACCACGCGCTCTGAAAGCACGATGGCATCCTCGAAGTTGTAACCTTTCCAGGGCATGAATGCCACTTTGAGGTTCTGACCGAGGGCCAATTCGCCATTTTCGGTTGCATAACCTTCGCAGAGGATATCGCCCTCTACCACCCGTTGGCCGCGGCGAACGATGGGTTTCAGGTTGATACAAGTGCCCTGGTTGGTACGCATGAACTTGGTCAGCGTATATGTTTTGCGCGATTCTTCAAAAGAAACCAATTGGTCTTCTTCTGTGCGGTCGTAGTTGATGATGATTTCATTGGCATCAACGTATTCAACCACGCCACTGCCTTCGGCGTTGATCAGCATACGGCTGTCGCGCGCCACCTTGCCTTCAAGGCCGGTACCCACCATGGGTGAGTGCGGGCGAATGAGTGGCACTGCCTGACGTTGCATGTTCGAACCCATCAGGGCGCGGTTGGCGTCGTCATTTTCCAGGAATGGGATCAGCGAAGCTGAAACGCCCACGATCTGGTTTGGTGCAACGTCGATGTATTCCAGTTCTTCCGGTGAAAGAATCGGGAAGTCACCGCTTTCACGGGATTTGATACGATCGTTGAGAAAAGCGCCGGATTCGTTCACAAGCGAGTTTGCCTGAGCGATCTTCATCTTGTCTTCCGCTTCAGCCGACAGGTATTCCACATCGCCTTCCATCACGACTTTGCCATCTTTTACGCGGCGATAAGGCGTCTCCAGGAAGCCCATCTTGTTGATTTTCGCGTGCGTGCAGAGGGTGGAGATAAGACCGATGTTCGGCCCTTCCGGTGTCTCAATGGTGCAAAGGCGACCGTAGTGCGAGTAGTGTACGTCGCGCACCTCAAAGCCTGCGCGTTCGCGCGAAAGGCCACCTGGTCCGAGGGCAGAAATACGGCGCTTGTGCGTGATTTCCGACAGCGGGTTGGTTTGGTCGAGGAATTGCGACAACTGGCTTGTTCCGAAGAACGAGTTGATGACCGAAGAAAGTGTACGGGCGTTGATCAGGTCGACGGGTGTGAACACCTCGTTGTCACGCACGTTCATGCGCTCCCGGATGGTACGTGCCATACGCGCCAGGCCTACGCCAAACTGCGCGTACAATTGCTCCCCCACGGTGCGCACACGGCGGTTCGACAGGTGGTCGATGTCGTCTATCTCCGATTTGTTGTTGATGAGGTAAACGATGTACTTGACGATGGCGATAATATCTTCCTTCGTCAACACAAGGTTGTTCTCATCGATGTTGTGTCCCAGTTTGCGGTTGATCTTGAAACGGCCCACTTCGCCAAGGTTGTAGCGCTTGTCGGAAAAGAACAGTTTGTCGATGATACCGCGCGCTGTTTCATCATCCGGTGGATCGCTTCCGCGCAGCTGCCGGTAGATGTAGGTAACGGCCTCTACTTCGCTGGAAGTAGGATCTTTTTGCAGCGTATTGTAAATGATCGAGTAATCTTCGTCAACGTCGGTGCGTTGCAGGATGATTGTCGGGACATTGGTATCCGGGTCGAGCACGAGTTCGATGTTCTCTTCGTCGAGCACGGCATCGCGTTCCAGGATGATTTCGTTACGCGCTATGGAAACAACCTCACCCGTGTCTTCGTCCACGAAGTCCTCCGTCCATGATTTCAGTACGCGTGCAGCCAGTTTGCGGCCAATTGACGCTTCCAAATTTTCACGGGTAGTGGCGATTTCGTCGGCCAGATTGAACAGGTCGAGGATTGCTTTATCCGTGTCAAAACCGATTGCGCGGAGCAGGGTGGTGACAGGGAATTTCTTTTTACGGTCGATGTAGGCATACATGACCAGGTTAATGTCGGTGGCAAACTCCATCCAGGCTCCTTTGAACGGGATGACGCGGGCGGAGTATATTTTGGTGCCATTTGGGTGATACGACTGGCCAAAGAACACGCCCGGGGAGCGGTGCAATTGGGACACGATGACGCGTTCAGCCCCGTTGATGACGAATGTCCCTTTCGGGGTCATGTAGGGGATGTTGCCCAGGAACACGTCCTGTACAATCGTTTGAAAGTCAATGTGCTCAGGGTCGTTGCACGAAAGCTTGAGTTTTGCTTTCAGTGGCACCGAATATGTCAGGCCCCGCTGCATACACTCGTCGATGGTGTAGCGCGGCGGATCTATGAAGTAGTCGAGGAATTCCAGGTTGAAAATGTTCCGCGCATCGGTGATGGGGAAATTTTCCTGGAAAACCCGGTACAGGCCTTCATTGATACGGTTGTCAGGCGTAGTTTCCAGCTGGAAATATTCCTGAAACGATTTAAGTTGAATTTCAAGGAGGTCAGGGTAGTGACCAGCGAGACGGATTTTACCAAAGTTGACGCGTTCTTGTTCGCCCGGTTTGGTAATTGCCCCATTTGTGATGCCGTTATTGGTCATTTTTGCAAGATATTGCTTGAAATGCTGATGGCAGGGTTGCCACGCTATTGTCGTGGCGACTTTCGCGCTAATCGCAGCGCTGAGCCGTTTTTACTTATGGAGTAAAGTCGAAAAAGTCGAAAGAAACCCATACAGACAGCGATAGGCTTAAC
>CAYVPM010000667.1:0-3193 GCA_964453475.1 uncultured Saprospiraceae bacterium
TTCGCTGAGTTGCTGCAGGCTGTTTCCTGAAACCCCAAAAAGCTGGATTTTTTGCGCCCCTACGCCGTTGTTCGTCACGGCGAGGCGCTTTTTATTGGGGGAGACGGCAATTTGCAGCGGCAAGTCGCCCAAAGGCAGGTGTGCGCTGCCCGCCGGCGTGAGTTTCCATTGGTTGGGCAGTTGCACGCGCTTGGCGGCGAGGGCTTGGAACATGGCGGTGTCGGCTACGGGTTTGTGGGCGGGGCTGCAGGCCCACAAGGACACCATAATTAGTACGAATAGGTTTCGGAACATTTTGCTTGATTTTGAATCCGAAAATTAATTGGAGTAGCGCAAATGGCGCGTTAATTTTCTTTGTGTTGCAAAATTGAAATTCGAAACCGCACTTCGCACAAACTGTATTTTCTCGCTATCTTCGCCCCGAACAGCCTGCGGCAACCTATTTGACACTGCCAAGGGCACAAAGCCTAATTTCCGCCTTTATGGATTTCAAAAAATTGCTTCCTCACTTATTAGCTGTTGTGGTGCTTTTGGCCGTGTCAGCTTTTTTCTTTGCACCCAACTTTTTCGGCGACAAAGCGCTCCCGCAGCCCGACAACGACAAAGCAAGGGCCATTCAAACTGAAATTCAAGAATATATAAAAAAAGAAGGGGATGCACCGCTGTGGACCAACAGCCTGTTTGGCGGCATGCCAAGCTTCCAGGTGTACACCACGCCACATGGCAACCTGACCAAACCCTTGACGAAGGCCATGTTCCTCTGGACGGATGCCAGCAGCGTTTGGGCCTCTCTGTTTGCGGCCATGTTTTGCATGTACCTGCTGCTTATTGTGCTGAAAACCGATTGGCGGGTGGCCATATTTGGTGCGCTCGCGTTTGGGGTTACTACCTATAATGTTGACATTTTAGAAGCTGGACACTCCACCAAAATGGCGGCTTTGGCACTCACCCCGGGCATGTTTGCAGGGGCGATACTTTTATTCAATGGGCGCTTACTGGCTGGCACAGGGCTGCTGGCTTTGTTCACCTCCATGCAGATTTCCGTCAACCACGTCCAAATAACCTACTACACCTTGTTATTGCTGGCGATCTATGGCATAGGCCAGCTGGTCGTATCCATTCGGAACAAGTCCTTGGTCAATTGGGGCAAAGCGGCGGTACTCAGCGCGGCGGCCCTGCTTGTCGGGGTGGCTTGCAACCTTTCCAAAGTATGGCCAACCTATGAATACGGCAAGGAGACCATCCGCGGTGGCTCGGAATTGAGCTCAAAAGCGGAAAAGGGAGACGGTTTGGACAAAGATTACCTTTTCGGCTGGAGCAGCGGTATTTGTGAAAGCGTCACGCTGCTGGTGCCACATGCCATGGGCGGTGGCGCCGGCGAATCGGTCAAAGAACTGTCGATGTACAAAACCGTGGCGAAAAACATGCCTACCGATTTGACGCCAGAACAGTTGGAGCGCCAGATTGCCGGGGTCATGTACACAGGCGACCAGCCATTTGTGGGCACGGCCATTTATTATGGCATTGTTGCGGTGTTTTTGTTCTTCCTTGGGGCGTTCCTGGTGGAGGGCAATGTGAAATGGTGGTTGCTCATTGGCGGCATTTTCATGGTGATGCTGGCCTGGGGCAAAAACTTTTTCCTGAACGATATTTTTTACGAGTACCTGCCTTTGTTTAACAAATTCAGGGCTGTAACGATGGCTTTTGGCCTGGGCCAGCTTTGCGTTGCAGTGTTGGCAGCCCTTGGCTTGCAGCGCCTGGCTGATGCAGAAATTTCGATCGGGAAAAAGAAGATGGCCTTGATGATTTCCGCAGGCATTACCACTGTTTTGTGCCTTTTGGCCATCGTTTGCGCGCCGGAAGAAGGCCCCAACGACCATATCATGGGCAACAACGAACAATTGTTGACATTGGCTGCGGAAGACCGCTCGTCTTTGCTGTACGGCGACCTGTTTCGCTCCCTGGGCTTCCTGGCCTTCGCTGCCGGGCTGATATGGCTCTACCTCCGCGGCACCTTGAAGGCCGGCTTGTTAGTGGTTGCGATAGCGGCTTTGGCGCTGGGCGACCACTGGATGGTATGCCGCCGCACCCTCAACGACAGCAAATACGAACTCAAGCGCACCGCTACGGCCCTGCCCAAAGAAACAGCAGCCGATAAACAGATAAAAGCCGACCCAGATCCCTATTACCGCGTGCTCGACTTAAAAGGCGGCAATATCGCCACCAATTTCGGCGCATCGTTTTTCCACAAAAACATCGGGGGCTACCACGCCGCCAAACTGCAGCGCTTCCAGGAAGTGGTTGACACCTTCCTTAGCGGCAACGAACTGGCCAAAAGTCTGCACATTCTGGGCATGATGAACGTGAAATACCTCATCACCCAAAATGGCCCGATGCTGAATTCCGAGACTTGCGGCAATGCCTGGTTTGTCAACCATTTTGACATCGTGCCAAACGGCGATGCGGAGCTTGCGGCCTTGCGCACCCTGCACCCCAAGGACAGCGCGGTGTTCCAGCAAAAATATGCGGACATGCTCAACGGGTTTGCTGTGCAGCCCGACAGCACGGCCACGATAAAACTCGTTTCCTACCACCCCGACAAAATGGTGTACGAATACTCCGCAAAAACGGAGCAGCTTGCCGTCTTTTCCGATATGTACTACCCGCCGGGAAAAGGCTGGAAATGCTACCTGAACGGTCAGCCAACCGCAGGTTTTACCAAGGCCAACTACCTGCTCCGCGCCATGCGCTTGCCGGCAGGCCAGAACCAAAAGCTGGAAATGCGCTTTGAGCCGCGTTCCTATATTTTAGGTGAAACGATCTCTTATGTGGCATCCCTGCTTACCCTGCTTTTATGCATAGCAGGCCTGTATTTCTGGTATAAAGGGGGCGCCAAAATAGAATCGGCAACCCGCTTAAGCGATTACGAATCAGATGCTGAAGAGAAGCCCAAAAAAGCTGCTCCAGCACCCAAAAAGAAGCGCTAGAGCCTGAATATTTTGCCAGCATACTGCCAAAATCCCTTTTTTAACAAAAAGAGCGGATTAGCTTGCTTGTAGATTGCTGATTTAACGCTACTTTTCGGCGTAGAAAAAGTATTTGCACCCTGGCACTAAACACCTTTTGCCCGCCAGCAGCGGGAACACAATCAACAATGCTTATGAACATTAGAAAACTACTCCCGCTTTTTGTC
>CAYVPM010000668.1:0-3189 GCA_964453475.1 uncultured Saprospiraceae bacterium
ATTATCACGGTCTCTCCTGATGCCACCATCGACTTGGGTGGTGTGTACCAGATTACGACCCAGATAAACCTGCCGTTGAGTCAGATTCAGTCGGTTCAATGGACGCCTTCCACGGGTTTGAGCTGCGATACTTGCCTGAATTTGACGGCCTCTCCGCTTGTTTCCACCCAGTATGCGGTAGAAGTAGTCACGGTGGCCGGTTGTCGCGACGACGGGCAATTGCGCATCCTGGTCGATCGTCGCGTTGACGTGTATATTCCCAACGTTTTCTCACCGAACGACGATGGTGACAATGATGTCTTTACGGTATTTGCCGATCAAAAAGGCGTGCGGAAGATCAATTCTTTACAAGTGTATTCCCGCTGGGGTGAACTGCTCTGGGAGCGCTTCGATTTTGACCCGAACGACCTTTCGCTGGGTTGGGACGGCACCTACAGGGGTAAAGACATGAACCCTGCCGTGTTTGTTTACCAGGCGGAGGTAGAGTTTATTGATGGCCGCAAAGAGTTGTTCAAAGGAGATGTGACGATTGTTCGCTAAACAACCGAGGAAGCATCCGCGCCCTGAAAGGCAATAAAGGCCATTCAGGGCGCGGTTTTATTCTTCGTTCTCAAAAAACACCTTGTAATACTTCTTCCCCTTATCCTCATCAAAGCCTTTTTCGATGAGGTCGCGGCGGCCATGCACGTAGATGTGGAAGTTCTTGTCGAGCTTCAGCACACTTTTGAATACCTTGAATTCTTTTTTCACTGCCTGGTCGCTGATATCAAATTTTTCTTCCAGCGGGACGGCATATGCCTTGGCGTACTGGTCGCGAAACTCGTGGAAGGCCTCCTGGCGTTCCTGTTCAGGGAATATGGTATTTGCAAAATCCTCCACTTCAAAAGCATCGTTGTCTTTGAAATAATCCCCGGAGCGGTTGAGCAGGTCGATGGTTTCTGTGCGGTCGAAGCCGAATTTGAACGGGGCTTTTTGGGTGATAAATTCACTTGCCAGGCTGATGTAATGCCGGGTATTGAAGTAACTGTCTTCAATGGGACGCAGGCGCAGGTACTCGTCTTTCCAAAAAGAACGCTCGTCTTTTTTGCTCACTGAGTCAATCGCGCATACACGGTAGCCTTCTGCTTCGTCCACGTTGAAAATAAGGGCAGCTACCTGGGGCTTTCCGGTGGGGATGCCTTCCAATACACTAATGGTGAAAGATTCAGCGCTGCGCTCGGTTTTAAGGTACGGTTCTTTGTCTTGCACCTTCCACAGTCCAATGGCGTTGGTAGGCTCTCCGTGCAGCATCAGGTCTTCGAAATAGGCAATAAAATATTCGCCTCCCTGCACTTTAGGGTTTTCGCAGTGCTCGTACAGCATTTGGGCCAGTTTGGCCGCTTCTTCCATCAAGGTGTCAGGTTCGGCAAAAACTGTGGCGCACACCTGATAAACCGGATGGTTGCTGACATCTTCTTCGTGGTGGAAATAGAAGAACTCTTCCGTTTTTTCAAATGATTTCAGCATGGTGACGAGGATTTTCTCCTCGGCGACATCGTGCAGGGAAACGAGGGTTTGTTTGGGGATAACGACCCCTTCATAGCGGTTTTTGTTGCCCACCCAGGTGGCTGAAAAGCGGGTGAGTCGGGTAGCTGAAAAATCGAGCATTGTTTCTGGAATGTTTTTGGAAAACGAACTTAAGCAGCAAAAATCCGGCTTTTTTCTGGAAAAGGCGACCTCAAGTTATCCACAATCGTGATTTTGGGTTCACGCAATTGTTAATACGCGCATTCTCTTTGTTGGGAGGCATTATATTAGCATCTTGAAAGCCATTGCTTTTTGCTTAATCTGGTTTTAGCTAGGAAAAGGGAGCGACCAGCTTCCTTTTGTACTTATTGATATTTCATTTCCTAAGTTTCACTCAAACCATTTACCATGCAGAAAATTACCATTTTTTTCCTGTTGTGCTGTTGGCTGTCCCATGCCGATGCGCAGCAACTCAGGCCGGATGTGCTGGCCTCCGCCGGCACATCGCTGGTGAATGCATCTAACACTGCCCGACTGAGCTTTACCATCGGTGAAGTAGCCATTCAGGGCCGTTCTTTTCCCTCCTATTCCTACGGACAGGGATTTCACAACAGCGCGGGACAAGGTGTCAGTGCCGTGGAAGCGGGATTGGAAGCCTGGAATATTCAGGTTTGGCCGAACCCCGCGCGCGACCTGATATTTCTTGAATTTACGGTACCATCGAGCAAGGCTTATTTAATGGCCTCTGTCTGGAACTTGTTGGGACAACCTGTCATAGCCGAGCAAGTGATGACTGAAAATACGGTACAGTCCCTGACACTAGGCCACCTGCCCGCGGGTGTTTATCAATTGCGACTCTGCGATGAATCGGGTCGGTCTGCGAGCTATAAGTTCGTGAAGGCCGACTGATTATACTGTGATTAAAGTGATTTTGAATGATATGAGTGAAACAAAAGCTTGATTATGAAATGATTGTATCATTTCTGCAGTCACAATCACTCTGCTTGACTATAGTACGCCCTAAATCTCTCTCCTAATTTGAAATGATGGAAAACCCGTATCTGTTTTTCCAATAGATACTCAAAATCAAAAACTTATGAACAAGATTTCATGCATACTTGTGTTGTTCCTTGCCCTGGCGTCTGCCCAACTTATGGCACAAACAACCGGCTTAAATTATCAGGCTGTTTTGCGCAATGCCGCTTTTGGGCCACTCGGCAACCAAACGGGCACCGCGCAGGTCACGATCCTGAACGGCGCTGCTGAAATATACCGCGAATCACACAATATCAGCACCGACCAGCTCGGTCTTTTTAACCTCGTCATAGGTCGTGGCACCCCGAGTCTAGGAAATTTTGCCACGGTGGATTGGGGCGCTGGCAACCGGTTCGTTCAGGTTTCGGTGACCATCAGCGGCATTACCTACACTTTTGATCAAACAGAGCTTCAGGCTGTGCCTTATGCTAAAGTCGCTGAGCGAAGCCTGCTGGGTGATGCTGATGCTGACCCCGCCAATGAAATTCAGACATTAAACATATCAGGGACAAACCTGACCATTAGCAACGGCAATACGGTTTCATTGCCCCCCGGGCCCACAGGCCCACAAGGCCCGGCTGGCCCAACGGGCGCTACTGGTCCAATGGGTAATACGGGTGCTACGGGCGCGACAGGCCCAATGGGCCC
>CAYVPM010000669.1:0-3185 GCA_964453475.1 uncultured Saprospiraceae bacterium
CACCACAGCCGCAAGCGCCTGGGGCGGTCTTGTTTGGGTCGTTCGGGCAGCCATCGTTGCAGTTCGGCGTGCCGTCGCCATCAGAATCGGTATCGGCCACACCACAGCCGCATGCGCCTGGGGCTTTCTTGTTCGGGTCGTTCGGGCAGACATCTTTGCATTTGGGCGTGCCGTCGCCATCAGAATCCGTATCGGCCACACCACAGCCGCAAGCGCCTGGGGCGGTCTTGTTTGGGTCGTTCGGGCAGCCATCATTGCAATTGGGCGTGCCGTCGCCATCAGAATCCGTATCGGCCACACCACAGCCGCAAGCGCCTGGGGCGGTCTTGTTTGGGTCGTTCGGGCAGCCATCGCAGGCATTTCCAACGCCATCTCCGTCAGAATCGGCCTGGTTGGAGTTGGAGATCGTAGGGCAATTGTCAACTTCGTTGCAAACGCCATCTCCATCCGAATCGCTACATCCACTATTCAGTTGAATCAAAGATACCGAACCATCGGAGCTGCCGTTGAAAGTACCAGATGCGGATACAAACACACCGCCAGCCACGGAAATGTTGCAGTAAGAGATTCCGCCGAATCCGCCCCTTCCGCCGCTTACTGCGGCGCCGTTCCCACCTTTGTAGCCGCCGCCGCCGCCGCCGGATGACCCGCAGCCAGCGCCGCCGCCGCCGCCCCAACCAGCTTGTCCGGCGCCGGAAGTAGGCCCATTGGAACAAATCGGGAAACCTGGGTTGCTGTCGGCGCCGCCGCCCGTAAGGGTACCCATTTGACCGCCGTTGTTGCCGGTATTAAACCAGCCCTGGCCGCCATTACTGTTGAAACCGCCGCCGCCTGCGCCTCGGGACCCGATGCCGCCACAATCGACGCCACCAGTGCAAGGGGGCACCGTAATGTTGGTCACCACAGCGCTCTTGCCAGATTCGCCAAGGCCGCTGCCGCCTCCGGCTCCGGCAGCTATAAGCACATGGGTGCTGTTCAGCGCTACCGCGGAGCCGCCTCCGCCGCTCCCGGTATTGGTAGAGCAGGTGCAGACATCGCCTTTTTCTCCAACGGTAATGGTCAGGTTATCGCCTGAGACAAGGTTGTATTTGCCGACCACTTTTGCACCGCGACCTGCAGGCGCCGCGCCACCCGCCGCGCCAATAACAGTCAGTTCGTAGGTTCCGGTTGAGGTTACTGTATAGGAATAGGTACCAGGGGTGGAATATGTTTGCGCTGTTACCTGGTTGAAAATCAACATGGTTGACAAAACCATTAAGTAACTGGCAAATTTAATGAAACCTAAGATTGATGAATTTTTCATATCGATTTAACTTGAATACTGGTGAAACCTGTGCGAAGCCAAGGCGAACCCTTGCCAACATATACAGGTTGGAATGATTTCAGTCTGTAATCAGAAATTGGAAATAATCAATCAGGTACCTGGTAAATGGCAACTATGCCGGGGGGTGGCAATTGCCATACAATTTAGCATTAATGCAATAATGGAAGAATGGGCAAAGGTGCTATAGCTAACAGTTATAAAACGGACAACTTAGGTAGGGAAAACGGACATTTTTGAAGAAAATACTGCAATCAGGATTGGTATGCTGATGGCAGCAAACCAAACCGTTCGAGAAAAAGTTGAGAGAAATATTTCGTATCTGAAAAGCCAACGGCGGCACTTACCTCTTTTACGGTGAAAAAATTGCCTTGGCTCAGGTAATCTTTTGCCTTTTGCAAGCGGATTTCACGCAGATAATGGTTGGGTGAAAGCCCCGTCAGCTGCTGCAAACGGCGGCGAAACTGCCGTTCGCTGAGGAACTTTTCAGCAGCTACCCAGGATAGATTGAATTGCTTGTCGTCGAGCTTTTTGAAAAACAGGGCTTCCACCTCTGCCAGCCATTGGGCATTAGCTTCCGACATCAACGGCATGCCTTCACTTGGCCCACTCGACCCATTGTCTGTTGCTTCTGTATAATGACTCATCCGAACGTAATGGTGTTCGAGCAGGTTGACAACACGCGCATGCAGCTCTTCCTCTACAAAGGGTTTGGTTAGGTAGTCGTCGACACCGATGCGCAGCGCCCGCAGCTTCACCCGGATGTCGGCCCGTGCGGTAAGCATGATAAAAGGGATATGCCTGAATTCATCTTTACTCTTGATCCATTCCAAAAACTGGAAGCCGTCCATAACCGGCATCATCAGGTCCGAAATGATTAGATCAGGGAGAAAAGCTTCTCCGGGTTCGGCCGCTGGCGATACTTGTTGGGCGCTTAAAAGTTGGGTAGCAATTTTGCCATTTTCAGCAACCATCACCTGGTAGTCGGCAAGGGTGATTTTTAAGAACTCGCGCAACTCGATATTGTCCTCAACGATAAGCAATTTTGCATTTTGTGAGGGGTTGTCAGCGTTCGCGCCAGCCCCGGCTTTGAGTACTATTGGGGCATGTTCCTGTAAATCAAAGTTGTCTGCAATGGAATTATCGCTTTTCTGGTCGTCCAATTTTACCAACCCAGCAGCAGCCACTTTTTTGGGCATTCGGAAATAAAAAGTGCTTCCATTTCCCCAAACACTTTCTACCCAAACCTTGCCCTGCATAAGCTCGGCAAGTTCCCGGCAAAGCGATAAGCCAATACCAGTGCCGCCTTGTGCGGGCAAGTCGGGCAGCTTGGACTGGTAAAAGCGGTCAAAAACATAAGGCAGATCATTGGGGTGGATACCTGGGCCGGTGTCGTTTAGGCTAAGCAGCAAGCTGTTTCCTTCATCCTGGGCCACAAGTGTGACCTGGCCGGCTGCCGGTGTGAATTTCATGGCGTTCGACAAAAAATTGTGGAGTATCTTCTCACATTTTCGGGCATCAATCAGCACGTTCAACGTTGGGTCGGCCTGAAAATCAAAATGCAACTTGACGAATTCACTTTCCCCGTAAGAGCTGAATTGCGAGATGCTTGGTTGCAGCCAATGCAGCCAGTTTACAGCTGTTTCATTTAATTCAAGTCGGCCGCTTTCTAATTTGGACAAGTCCAGTATCTCGTTCACCAGGCTTAACAACTGCTTGCCATTGTTCTGAATCATCTGCAGGAGTTTCAGGTCGTTTTTTTGCCAATAACCCGCTTTTAGCAATTTATTTACCGGGCCGAGCAAAAGGGAGAGCGGGGTTCGGAGTTCGTGGCTCACGTTGGCGAAGAACCGGGATTTGAGGC
>CAYVPM010000670.1:0-3181 GCA_964453475.1 uncultured Saprospiraceae bacterium
ATGTAAAAGTACTCCAGGGCCTCCATGAGTGCGGCGAGGTTGTTGCTTTCGTTGATGGGCATGATCTCGTTGCGTTTGGCATCGTCGGCGGCGTGGAGGCTGAGGGCCAGGTTGGAGCGGTAGCCATCGTCGGCGAGCTTGCGGATCATTTTGGCGATGCCGGCAGTACTGACAGTGATGCGGCGGGCGCCCATGCCAAGTCCCTCGGGCGCGGGCGCGGTGATGCGGGCGATGCTTTCCAGGGTGTTTTTGTAGGTCAACAGGGGTTCACCCATGCCCATATAGACAATATTGCTGAGCGGTTTTCCGAAACTTTCCAGGCTCTGCCGGTTCACGCCCACGACCTGGTCAAAAATTTCCGCCGCTTCGAGGTTGCGCTTTCGGCCCATGCGGCCGGTGGCGCAAAACGCGCAGGTAAGGCTGCAGCCGACCTGCGTGCTGACGCATACGGTGAAGCGATCGTCGTCGGGAACGGGGATGAGCACACTTTCGATGCGATGGCCATCGTGGGTTAGCCAGCGCGATTTGATGGTGCCATCGTTGCTGTGCTGGGTTTTGTCTTCAAAAAGGGCGTGGAAGGTAAACTGCTCTTTTAGCTTGCTCCGCAGGTCTTTCGACAGGTTGCTCATGGCATCGAAATCGGTGGCGCATTTACTCCAGAGCCATTCATAGAGTTGTTTGGCGCGAAAACGCGGCTCGCCCCAGGCAGCGAAGAGGGTTTCGATGTCGGAAAGGGAAAGGGAGCGGATGTCTTGTTTTTCAGTCATGCTAGGGTTGGATGTCCTTCTTTTTCAGGGTTCGCGAGCCTAAAGGCTTTCTTCCGGACCGCGTGAACGCGGTGCTACCTACGCTTCGTGGGTCGAAGGCTAATTCTCCACCATTCCAAACACGCTGCTCCCCTGAATAATCCCCCCGCCAACCACGTCATCGCCTTCAAAAAACACGGCGCTTTGGCCGGGGGCAATGCCTTTCACATTGGCATGGAACGTTACCTCCACGTCGTTGCCAACCGCAGCGAGGGTACTCAGGGTGCCTGCATCGCGGTAGCGCACTTTGGTCACGGCGTCGAGGCCGTTGTCGGGTATGGCGCCATACTTCATCAGGTTCACCTTGCCCACCATCATGTGGTTGCGGATAAGCTCCGATTCGCGGCCCAGCACGACGGTATTGGTTTCGGGCTGTATTTCGGTGACGAACATGGGTTCGCCCAGGGCAATGCCCAGGCCCTTTCGCTGGCCAACGGTGTAAAAAGGGTAGCCTTCGTGTTTGCCCAGGATTTTGCCGCTGCCATCCACGAAATGCCCGCCGGCAACTTGTTCGTCGAGCCCGTCGATGCGGCGGCGCAGGAAGCCGCGGTAGTCGTTGTCGGGCACGAAGCAAATTTCGTAGCTCTCGGCTTTTTTGCTGAGTTCGTCCCAGCCGCGCTCGGCGGCCATGGCGCGCACTTCCGGTTTCGTGAACACGCCCAGGGGCATGCGGGTGCGGCGCAAGCAATCCTGACTCAGACCCCACAGCACGTAGCTCTGGTCTTTTTGGCGGTCTTTGGCGCGGGTAATGTATTTGCGGCCTTCGTGTTCATTGATAATGCCGTAATGGCCGGTGGCAATAAATTCACAATCGAGCATATCGGCGCGGCGCAACAGGGAATTCCACTTGATATGGGTGTTGCAGAGCACGCAGGGGTTGGGCGTACGGCCGGCCATGTACTCGTCTACAAAATTGTCGATCACATAATCGCCGAATTCCTCGCGGATGTCGACGATAAAATGGTGGAAGCCGAGTTTCACGGCGACGGCCCGCGCATCGTTGATGGAATCGAGGGAACAGCAGCCGGTTTCTTTTTTGGAGCCGCCGGAAGTGGCATAGTCCCAGGTTTTCATGGTGACGCCCACCACTTCCCAGCCTTCTTCGTGCAGAAGAACGGCGGTAATGGTGCTGTCAATTCCGCCTGACATGGCGACGAGTGCTCTTCCGTGTTTAGACATGCTGTATTGCTCCCCCTTTCGTAAAACTGTTCCCTTTTGGCCTAGGCTGGGGGATAAGAACAGTTTTTAGGCGGAATTGGTTCGCAAAGGTGAGGATTTATCGCGTTTTGAAGTGTATCGGTTTCCCGCATTTCCCCTACATACCCTAAAAATCGCTAAGCCCCGTCCACTTCCTTCCAATTTCCTCCCAAAAGGCCAGCACTTTTTGCCTGGCGGGGAATTCTGAATAAATTTCTCCGCGCTGAATACAATCCAGGGCATGGCGGGTGGGTTTTGACACCTCATCGGGCAAGCTGTTGGCCGGGAACCAGGCGCAATCCTTGAACTTGTGGGTTTCCCGTGACTCTGGCTCCCCGTAGAATTTGGAGGCTTTGAAATACAGCACGATAAGGGTTTGGTCTTTTTGCAGTTTGTGCCGGTGCATGACGTGCAGCAGCGTGAGGTCTTCCGGCTCCACGTGGATGTCGGCCTCCTCCTCGGCCTCGCGGGCGAGGGCTTCACGGGCAAATTCCTGTACTTCCACATTGCCACCAATGAGGGTGTAGCGCCCTCCGTTGCGCTTGGTTTGGCGCAAAAAAAGCAGCTTCCCTTTATCTTCGAGGACCAGCCGTACGGCGAAAATAAGCATCAGAGAAAGGGTTTATTCGGCGTAAATCGCCAAAACAGCGGCTTCAACTGCTTCCCTTGGCGCTTTTTGGGCCGTCAGTTCCTGGCGCTTAGCATTGCGAAGCCCGCGCAACTCGCCTTGTGTTTTGCGGTAAATTTCTACCTGCTCTTTTGTCTGCAGCACCTGGCGGATACTCCTCCAGGTTCCTGTTTGTACGTTGAGCAGTTTGGCCTGATACAGGGCAACATCGCTGGTTTGCAAGGGGGCAATCTCCGCCATATTGCGTTTTTTTCGCTTCTGGATTTGATACACCTGTTTCGCCTGATCGGCATTGAGGCTGTATTTTGCCACCAGCGCTTCCGTGGCGGTTTGAATCTCCGGGTCAATTTGCGTTGACTTATTTGGTTTCGGAGCCCCTGATTGGGCGCTGAGTATTTGAGCTACAAAAAGGCTCAGTAAAAGAGCGGAAAATTTCATAATTTCGTGTGTCTTTGTATACTGTGATTAAAGTGATTTTGAATGATTTGAGTGCGCCAAATGCTTGATTTTAAAATGATTGTGGCATTTCGTCATTCATAACCACTTTGCG
>CAYVPM010000671.1:0-3178 GCA_964453475.1 uncultured Saprospiraceae bacterium
GGTAGAATAAGGAGTTGTCGAATGCAGATGCTCCAAGCACGGAAGAGGCAGGGGAGCCTGTGCTAACAATATAGCGGCCAAACTGTGTAAGGCAAATTCCAGTCAGGTTGTCAAAATCGACCACTGTACCATTTCCATCAATATAAAATGCCCCAAAATTTGCAGTAGCGTTGCCCGTGTTGTCGTCAATTTGAACGATCTGTGACGCGTTAACCCCGTCAAAAACGGACACCCCATAAGTTACGCCATTTGGCGAGCGATCAGTAAGCACCCCGGGCTCGGCGCCCACCGGGCCTTCTTTTGGCGTTATACCGTCTTTTTGACAAGCATTGAATGCGAAAAGCCCAATTGCCAGCGCAAAGGCGAGGGAGAATTTGGCAGAAAGATGTTTCATAATTAAAGTGTTTTTGTGTGTGAAAAATTGAAAAGGAACTAAAGTAGCTTTTGCATTTACTGGTTTGTGTGGGGGATGATGGCGCAATCATGGACACAAAGGTGCGGCAGGCTGGCAGGGCATACAAGAACACTTTTTGGGCGGTTTTTGGGTGTAGTTTGGACCGCTTTTGTTTAAGAATTGTGCTTTTTGCTATAAAAAAAGCCCGCTATTGCTAGCAGGCCCGGCTTAAAGCACATATTGAAAATGCTAAAAATGTAACACGATTTAGATGTTTTTTGGGCGAGGAGGGCTACAATTTCTTATTAGCGAGCTGTTCGGCTTTTTCTAGAAGCCAGGTTCGTTCGCCCACCAGCTTTTTGGATTTGATACGTTTTGTCAACTGTTCCGAGCGCTTTTTGTCGCCAGGGATGGAGAGGCTGAGCTGGTGGACGAAGTTGCCGAAATTGGTGAGCATTTCGGCCAAAGGCTTTGACAGCGATTTGTTGCCGGTGCGGTTGATAAACATTTTGAATGCATCGATCTTGCTGGGAAGGATTTCCGAGCCGAGTTCGTAATAGGCTTTCAATTCCAGCCGGCGCGCCATCAGATGATAGTAGGAGTAGGTGGAGCCAAACGGGATGGTTTCAAGGGTTTCTTCATATTTCTGCTCAGCAAAATGGCAGAGTGCCAGGTTCATGTTGAAAAAATCGTGCGTTTCGTTTTCGCCGATAATTTTGTCTTTGTGGTTTTGAACGAATTCTTTGGCCCAAGGGATGTTATGGGCGCGGATGGCTTGTTGCGTGATGCTTAGGAAGGAGTTGGGTAGTATTTTGCCGTCGTAGTAAAAATAGCCACGAGGCAGGTTGTCTTTCTGGATTTCGTGAAGCAACACATCAAATTCTGCATTACCTGAATCGATCAGAATGGTGCAGTAATTCCTCAAATACGCATAAAATCCAGTCAATGCTTCCGGGTGTAGGTAATCCTGATGTTGGTTTAACAAGGCAACCAATTCTTGGAAACCAGCTACTTTTGGTTGTGCCTCTGCCAATAAAGAATGGATTTTTGTGGAAATCAGGAGCAATGGGCTTTGATTTGTATAATATTCGGGTACTGGGATGGCATTAATGCTGTTTTCCAATATTTCTGGTATAACAAAAGCTGTGGAGCGTTTTTGCAATAACAATGCATTGATCAGTTCAGAGCGTTCAGCGAAATAAAATAGATCTAAGGATTCAATAGTTTGCTGAATGCCCAAGTCACTTTTGTTTTTATTGAAGGTCGCTTGAAGCGCATAGTTCTGCTTGGTAACCAGGAATTTTTCTTGGTAAACTCTGGTGCAAGCCATGTTTTTGTCGTTGAGCAGTTTATTAATCTTCTTAAACTGTTTTTCCAAACTTCCTGCATTGCTATGGTATAGTTGTAAGTCATTCCAATCCAGAGTTTGCTGGACTTCATTTTCCTCCCTTAAATAGTGTTTTACCAGAATAAAAGTTTTAATCAACCTGTTCAATTCAAACATGATCCGGTCAACCCGGTTTTCGGCAAATTCTTTGGGTGCAAATACCTTGGCATGAACTATTTCCTTGCTCAATTCCTTTTTTCCAGGGTCTGAAAGTACTTCAACGATAATCGCAAGAAATTGCTTTAGTTGTTGGACACTGAATTCTCGCTGGAAAAAACGGCTGTCCAAAAAGGAGTCAAACTCCGATTGTTCAGTTGGAGTCAGTAATTTTATGGATTCTACTAACCTGGAATCAAGCATAAGCACTCAAAAAACAGCATAAAAATGTTATATTTTTTGGGGGAAAGTTGCCCGATCTTTGGGCAATGAATCGCAAAAGTCCTTTAATTTCCTGATTAATTTCGGTCAAATCGCGGCTTTATGCCGACAAACAAGTTCATAAACACAAACAATTATTTACACATGAAGATCCAAAACGTTTTTTTCCTGCTTTTAATGCTTGCTGTGCAAAGCCTCTCGGCCAACACCAACGACGATGAATTCTCCCTGGGCGAATCTGCATTAACGTCCAACACCAATTGTACCCTCCCGCCTCCCTCCGAACTTAATGTAACCTCAATTCAGTCTGAGTGGGTAACCGTAACATGGCCTTCTGTACCGGGTGCTGCCCAATATAGGTTAAGTGTCCAGGATGGCTCCAATGGAGGGATATTGGGAACACCCGTATTTGTTCCTGGCAATGCGAACACAGCGACACTTTCACTTGTCGGTAATTCAGGAACCGCAAATGTGCGGATATGGAGCGTTTGTGATGACGGAAGTTGGGATCCAACGCAATACCGTTCTACCCCGGATTTTGGTGTCCCAATCATTGAACTGGTCGCAACTGGCTTTACACAGCCTGGGGTGCCTAGGAACTACATGACTATGGGGTACGAAAGTAATAACGGGACTCCAATAAAATGGAATGGTGGCAGCGACTATTTTATTGTATCCTATGGGAACCAAAACAGATATTTTGTTTCAACTGTCATGCCCGGTGGTCCTGGTGGTAATGACATTGTTTTTATCAAAATTGGTGGCAATGAGGAGGACGAAGAAGGAAATGGAGGCCAAAAAATTGTATTAACGGAACATCCAGATAAAGTCAGCATGTATGTTAGGTACAGAGCGAACACCTCCACTAACTATAGTCAAGCTCCAATTGTTGCGGAAGTTATGGCAGATAGGACAACACCCAATAGCCCTAATGGCATTCTTTTCAAATCTACGGCGTATCAGGATCCAAATTGCATAATTAAAAAATTAGTATACGAAGAGAGCCAGGGCAAAATGCA
>CAYVPM010000672.1:0-3172 GCA_964453475.1 uncultured Saprospiraceae bacterium
GTACTATTGTTCTGTTATGGCGAACAACTATTTTAATGGCGCTTATGGCCCATTCAGCTACGAATGGTCAACGGGCGACCAAACGGAAAGCCTTTCGGATTTGCCCGATGGCCTGTATTCCGTAACAGTCACCAATAGTAAGGGTTGTACTTCCACGATGGATACCTGGGTGGAAGCCGGTGGCAACCTGCAGGCGCTGGCTTCCATCGCGGCGCCTATTTTGTGTTTTGGTGAAACGGGCGCCTTGCAAGTTGATTTTGTGGCGGGAAAAGCACCCTTCAATTTTAGCTGGTCAGACGGAAGCATGGCCCCTAATTTGCCGAATGCCCCGGCAGGCGACTATTCCGTAACCGTAACGGATGCTGATCTATGTGTGCAAACGCTGGATGTTTCACTCAGCCAACCAGAGCCTTTGTTGTCGGGCGGGCTTAGCCACACACCTGCCTGCCCCGCAGAGGCAAATGGCGAAGCAGTGTTTTCAGGCGCTGGGCAAGGGACACCACCGTATTTCCTGCTTTGGTCGAACGGGGCCAATACCCCTGCCATATCGGGAATTGCTGCCGGCAATTACCAGCTTACCCTTTCCGATGCCAATGGTTGCAGCCTGCTGGAAACGGTGGTCGTAACGGAATTTCAAGCCCCGCAAGTTAATGCTGTGCCAGTCAACGTTTCCTGTAATGGTCAGGCCGATGGCAGCATAACCCTCGACGTTTTAGGTGGCGCACCCAGCTTGAACTATTTATGGTCAAACGCTGAAAGCACACAAAATATCGGCAATTTAGTGCCGGGAAACTACTCCCTATCCCTGACATTCGCCGATGGGAAATGCGCACAATTGTTTGATTTTCAAATAACGGAACAAGCGCCGGTAGTACTTGCTGCCACCACCTCACCGCCCAAATGCGCGGGCGATGCCAACGGTGTCATACAAGTCCAGGCAACGGGCGGGGTAGGGCCCTTTCAATTCCATTGGTCAACAGGGCTTAATCTCCCAGACCTAAGCGGGATAATGGCGGGGCAGTATACCGTCACGGTGTCCGACGCTGCGGCTTGTACGGAAGTGCTTACCCTCCAATTGGGCGAGCCGCTGCCTTTGATCAGCGCTGGCATCCAGGCAAGTTCCGCCTGTCCCGGGGAGGCGAATGGCAGCGCGGCCTTTTTGGGCGCTGCACAAGGCACGCCGCCCTATGCCTTGCACTGGTCGAACAATGCCAGCACATCCAATCTTGGCAATATCGCTGCGGGTAATTATCAGCTCAGCATCACGGATGCGAACGGGTGTACCTTGGTGGAAAACATAGACGTTCCCGCTTTCCTGGCTCCGACCATTGCTGAAAACGTGGTTGATGTATCCTGTTTCGGGGGAAATGACGGCAGTATCCAGGTCGCGGTTTTGGCTGGTTCGCCGGGGTACGATTTTGTGTGGTCGAATGGAGCTACCAGCCCAAAAATTGAAAATTTACCAATCGGAAATTACGCCCTTACCGTGACATACGCCAATGGATTTTGCGCACAAATGCATAATTTTCAGGTTGTTGAACCAACGCCAATTGTATTGCTCGATACAATATTAACCCCCGTTAAATGTTTTGGGGCAAATAACGGAACCCTTGGCTTATCTGCCGGCGGAGGCACTCCTCCATACCAATACCATTGGGCGAGTGGCCAACAAACCCCTGCTCTCGCCAACCTGGCTGCAGGAAATTACGCGCTCACCCTGACTGATGCCAAGGGTTGCCTTTTTCTGGCCAATTTCGCAGTGCCACAGCCTGCGCAATTGCTTGGCAATGTTGTTGCGCAGGCAGATACCTGCCAGACAGGCAGTGGCGCCATTGTCGCCAGCACAGCCGGCGGTGTACCTCCGTATCAGTTTTTATGGTCGAACAATGCTCAAAGCCAGCAAATAATTGGCCTGAGCGCTGGCAGCTTTGTGCTCACCCTGACAGATGCCAACGCTTGTACGCTGGTCGTACCTGCGCAGGTTCCTGTGCATGGGACAGTCCCCATAATTGCACCGTTTACCGATTTAATCACCTGTGCGCACCCATCGGCAGCCATCGGCATTACGGCCAACCAAAGCAACCTGCACTACAACTGGTCGGGGCCAAACGGGGCATTGCCCGACCAGCAGGCCCAGCTGAGCGTCCAACAAAGCGGGTTGTATGCGGTGACCGTCAGCAACCAATTCGGTTGCCAGTCAACGGCGCAATTGCAGGTTTCGGATGACCGGACGCCGCCCGTTGCCGAAGCGGGCGCGCCACAGGTGCGGGTGCCTTGCAGCGAAACGGAAATGCTGCTCAGCGCTGCGGGTTCTTCTCAAGGGGCAGGTTTTGAGAACCGTTGGCTGCTACTAGCAAATGGCGCCACAGTTTTCGACACGTTGGCCATTAGTTTCAAGATTTTCGAACCGGGGTTGTATGTGCACACTGTGCTGAACACCCTCAACGGCTGCAAAGACCTGGATTCCATCCTTGTGGAATGGGATACACCCATCCAGGCATCGTTGAGCGTGGATCCGATCGTTTGCTTCGGCGACAAAGCTGCGATCCGGATCAAGCATTTGTCGGGCGGCACAGCGCCGTTCTACTATTCCATTGACGATCAAAACTTTACAGGCCAAAGCGATTTTTACGGGCTTGCCCCGGGTTACTACCCAATTGCCGTTCATGATGACCATGATTGCTGGTGGGAAAGCGAGGTGTCGATCAGCGCGCCCACAAAACTCAGCGTTGCTTTGACAGCAAGTGATACAGCCATTGAATTGGGGCAATTTGTCTGGCTGAAAGCTTTGCCCAGTCCGGCGAATACCATGTTGAACGAAATCAACTGGGGCCCAAGTGATCTGCACTTTGAACCCATGTCGCTGCAACAGCGCCAAAGGCCGGAAAGCAACACCGAGTTTTCTGTGCGCATTGTGGACAAAAACGGCTGTGTCGCCGAAGACAGGTTATGGGTGAATGTGTACAACCACAACATCTACATCCCCAACATTATTTACCCCGGCACTGCAGAAAACAGCATGTTCACGGTGTACGGCGGCGGCGCCGTGAAGGCAGTGCGGCTCCTGCGCGTGTACAGCCGCTGGGGTGAACTGTTGTTCGAGCGCCGCGGTTTCCCGCTGAATGACCCGAGCCTGGGGTGGGATGGAACGTTCAGGGGGCAGGGGGTGAAC
>CAYVPM010000673.1:0-3171 GCA_964453475.1 uncultured Saprospiraceae bacterium
CACCCGAATGCGTCGGTTACGGTAAGTGAGTAAATCCCTGGCGCACTGATCTCACATGGCGAGAGTTCGCCGTTGTCGGGGTTCCATTGAAAGGAGTTGAAAGGGCTGTAACCCTGGGTATTTACGGTGAGTGTCACGATTTCGAACGGGCAGATTGCGGGAGGGCCTATAATGTCAATCGGCCCGGCAAAAAAGGAATTGTCAATCGTAATAAAGTTGTTCTGGTGCACGGGTTCGCAACCGATGCCTGTAACGTCCCAATCCCAGGAGCCGGGCGGTGTGACGATGATTTTATGGGCTGTGACACCGGTTGACCAAGGTACCGTGACGGGTACAGAGACACCGGTGAAGGTGTAGTCGATCCAGGCCTCCAGCGTTACCGTTTTGGTGACACAGTTGGTGTCGAGGTGTATGTTGCATTCCAGGTGGCCCAATGGCCCCAGCCCGCGTCGCCCCAGAGAATCGGGGTTATTAGGGTCGGCTGGGTTTCCTGATACGCGCGAAAAGCCAACGCCTGGCAATGCCAGCATGGCGATCAGGAAAACAAATGTAAGGGAAAGTTTGGTGTAGATTTTTACCATAGTGGGTGTTGTTGCATTTACCATTATACATGATGATACATTGGAACGGGAATTCGCTTGCTGTTCAGCGCGTAATATGATTATCCAGGTGAGGGCCAAAAATTAAAGTGCTGGCAAATTTATCAACTTTAAATTAAGTATTGAGCATATTTTGCCAAATTGAATTGCTCCGTAAGTTTTGTAAAATAAATTTTTGGCGGTGCAGCATTATTATCCAATAATTCACCAAATATAGTATCAGGTAATTCCGTTACATGCGGAACTTTTTATTGCAATTTCAGCTTTTTCAATAGATAAACAAATTAATAGAATTTATGAAAATTTTCACCCCATTGCTGCTGTTGACTTTCTGCGCCTTTTCACCCCTTTTTGGACAAAAAACCACTCATTCAAAGGATATCCTCGCTCAAACAGTGGAGGAAATCCCGTATTTCGATACTTCAGGTTTTGGCCTTTACGAGCTGGCCATCCGCTTCAATTACGGCAGCCCGCGCATCCTGAACCCCGAAGATTATAAAGCCATCGCCTCCTATGGAAAAATTTCTGTAGAGTACATCTATTCTAAATTCACCCATTCCCAGCCCAACCAAAAGAAACTGGACAGCGACCGCTTTGCCGCACTGGAACGGCTGGCGCCCGACCTTTTCAAAGACCCCGGCATCCGCTGGGACATCACCATGCAAACAGAGGCAAGCACACCCGAAGGCGCTCGCGCACTCTTCCACGGCTTTGTTATCCGCTATCAACCACCCGTAACAGAAGAACGCAAAGAAGAAATCAAGGAAGAGCTCGATGCCGTGGTGGAATGCGCCAAAAAACGCCCGCCGGCAGATGCAGCCAAATACCCCGGCGGCCCGGATGCGCTGAAAACCTGGCTCGAAAGCAATATCAAATTCCCCAAAGATGAACTGAAAGCAAAAGGGAACAGCAAAATGGCCATCGTCGAGTTTCAAATCGATAATGATTCGCATAAACCAACCAATATCAGGGTGTCCAAAGGCGCTTCGCCCAAGCATAACGAGCATATCAACGCCGTAATCGCCAACCTTGGCGGCTGGGAAAAGGGCAACCCTGACATAGAATTCTCCCTGGTACTGCAGTTTGATTTGGGAACGGAGGGCAAAGCAAAGATCGAATCCTTCCCTTTGCGCGGCTACAATCCCAAAAAATGCAAAGGGCTAAAATCGGACTCTCTGGTGATGAAGGTGCTGGATAGAAACAAAGACTGGAAAAAAATGCTCGTTGTTGAGGATGTTACCGGAAGCATGATGCCCTATATCGCCGACCTTCTGCTCTGGAACGCCCTCAAAGGCAACCTGCAAAACACCAGCCACTTCGTGTTCTTCAACGATGGCGATTCAAAAACCATCGAGGACAAAGTGATTGGCAGTACCGGCGGGCTTTACCACGCAAAGCCGAAAAATGTAGAAGTGCTGGAAGAAACAATGATATCGGCCATCGCTGCCGGGGATGGCGATGACACCCCCGAAAATGACATAGAGGCAGTTTTGGCCGGCATCAAAGCCTGCCCGGATTGCGAAGAAGTGATCCTGATTTCTGATAACAACGCCACGCCCCGCGACCTGGAACTGGTGTCACAAATCACAAAGCCCGTCCGCGTTATTCTCTGCGGCGTGCGCTACGCCCCCAACCCCGCGCACCTGTTCATCGCCTGGAAAACAAAAGGCAGCTTGCATACCATAAAGGAGGACATCACCAAACTCAAAGAGATGAAAGAAGGCGAAACCATCACCATCATGGGCCGCTCCTACAAGATTTTGAACGGTGAATTTATTACCATGAAGCGCATGTGATTGTTTTAAAATTGCATGACTTTCCCCCGGATGGTCCCGTTCACCCGCAAAAAGTACAGCCCGGGCAAGGCGCGTTCAAGGTCTATTGGCCAGGAATGGTATCCTCTGCCAGCGAAAAAGGTGTTCTTGTACCTTGTTTTGCCTTGCAGGTCAATGATTTCAATCAAGCATTCGCGATCGCTGTCGATGTAAGTGCTTACGGAAAACTGACCCTGCGTGGGGTTGGGGCTGACGAAGAATTCGTTGTTTGGCAGGTAAGGGGTGTTGCCTGAATTGCGCCAGGAAAGTTCCAGCGCATGGGCGCCGTCTGTGGCATCATACGCTTCTGTGCGCAGCGCCGGGTTGGTGTTGATGCGTAAAATTTCGGATAGCTTGCAGGGTTTTTTGGCACTGATTTCCAGCACCAGCAGCGGCGCTGCCACATCCAGTTTTTGGCCGTACGGATTTACCCAGGAGATTATGGATGTTCCGCTTTGGCTATTGTCCAGGCTATAATTTTCGGGGCCAAACCCCACAAGGCTTGGCGCAGATATGTTCTTGACGTTCAAATGGTTATTATCGAGAGCAAATGCTGTTTGTATACCGAGCAAGTGCATCTCCTGAGCGGCATACAGGGCAACAAAAGCTGTTTCCCCGGCTTGTAATGCCTGGCCTTCAACATCGATTCGCCAGGCTTCCCGTGCTTCGGCAATGGGCGACAATTGGTGGCAGTCTCCTGCGGTTACATCCCCTGTTTTCAGCCCGAAAAAAGCCGCGCAATCGCCGTTTGTGGCCGT
>CAYVPM010000674.1:0-3170 GCA_964453475.1 uncultured Saprospiraceae bacterium
CAACTTTTTTATCGCTGACATTTAATGGTACAACATCGGAAGTTTTTGAGGGACTCATCCTGCAATCCGCCGCCTTCAACGATTACGTTCAGGCCCTCGATGCAGCAAAATTTGAAGAAGCCTGTGATTTCCGCCTGTTCAATGGCACGGAAGACTGCCGCCATCGATCGGAAATGATCCACCACTGCATGAACCACAGCAGTTACCACCGCGGGCAAATTGTGACGATTGCGCGAAATCTTGGCATTACGGATCCACCAGCCACCGATTTTATTAAGTACCTTCGCATCAAATAATATACTGGGATTGAAGTGATTTTGGATGATTTTAATTTACAAATAGTTGATTTTAAAATGATTGTGAAATTTATGCCTTCACAACCACGCAGCGTTGACTATACATTGTGCTTATTATGTCAGAAACTATAACACCAAAAATAGC
The DNA here is from genome assembly GCA_964453475.1 of uncultured Saprospiraceae bacterium. Classification (GTDB taxonomy): domain Bacteria; phylum Bacteroidota; class Bacteroidia; order Chitinophagales; family Saprospiraceae; genus M3007. Next base: position 442 of record CAYVPM010000674.1, read on the forward strand.
GCATCTACCCGATTATTCCCCCGATTCCCGGGTCTGGGTATATGTCTGCGACCGAAACCTCTCCGATGAAGAAGCCAATACTGTGCAACAGGAACTGGATGCCTTTTGCCGCAATTGGACGGCGCATAACCAGGCTTTACTGGCCACCGCAGAAGTATTCGAAAACCAGTTTGTATTCCTGATGGTTGATGAAACCCGCGCCGGCGCCAGCGGCTGCTCCATCGACAAATCTGTCCATTTTTTGGAAAACCTCGGCGATGCCCTCACCGTTGATTTTTTTGAGCGGATGCGATTCGCCTGGGTCGGGGACAATGGCCGGTTGACATTTGGCAACCAACAAGAGCTAGCCACGGCCGTAAAAAACCGGCAAATAACAGATACCACCTTGATGGCCAACACGCTGGCACAAAGCAAGCGCGACCTTGTCGAAAAATGGCTCCAGCCCTTTAACAAAAGTTGGCACAGAAGAATCGCTCCGGCAAATTGAGAAGTCCATACCTTTGCCCCGCTTAAAACAATTTTTATTCACCCACTTACTCGATAATTGATGAAAGTCGCAGTCGTCGGCGCTACGGGGCTTGTAGGCACCAAGATGTTGCAAGTGCTCGAAGAGCGCAATTTCCCTATTTCAGAACTGTTGCTGGTTGCCAGTGAGCGCTCAGTTGGCAAAACACTGGTGTTTCAGGGCAAAGACATTAAGCTCATCGGCATGGAAGATGCGGTCAGTCAAATGCCGGATATCGCCATTTTCTCGGCTGGCGGCAGCGTTTCCAAAGAATGGGCGCCACGCTTTGCAGCAAATGGCACTGTCGTGATCGACAATTCCTCCGCCTGGCGCATGGACCCGGACAAAAAGCTCGTCGTGCCGGAAGTCAACGCTGATGTGCTTACGGAAAATGACAAGATCATTGCCAACCCGAATTGCTCCACCATCCAAATGGTGGTAGCCCTCAAACCCCTGCACGAGGCATACAAGGTAAAACGTATTGTCGTCAGCACCTATCAAAGCGTAACCGGCACGGGCGTGAAAGCTGTCGACCAGTTGATGAACGAGCGGGCAGGCAAGCAGGGCGACCGCGCTTACCCCTATCAAATCGACCTTAACCTGCTCCCGCATATCGACGTTTTTATGGAAAACGGCTACACCAAGGAGGAGATGAAAATGGTGCTTGAAACCAAAAAGATCATGGGCGACGATGGCATTCGCGTTACGGCTACCACCGTGCGTGTACCTGTAGTCGGCGGCCACTCGGAATCCGTGAATGTTGAATTTGAACGCGACTTCGACCTGGAGCACGTGCGAAAATTACTCGAAAACGCCCCTGGCGTGGTAGTGGTGGACGACCCCGCTTCCCTGCAATACCCCATGCCCCTGATGGCACAGGACAAAGACGATGTTTTCGTAGGTCGACTCCGCCGCGATGAGAGCAATCCCAATACCTTGAACATGTGGGTGGTAAGCGATAATTTGCGCAAAGGCGCCGCTACAAATGCCGTCCAAATAGCAGAATACCTGCTCGAAGCGGGTATTTTGAAGCAAAAATTGAAAAAAGCCGCCGTTTCGGCATAGTTTTGCAGCCACATTCAGTAAAACAAGGCAAAAATTGGCTTTGACCCGCCAATTGCCTGACAGTAGCCATCAAGGATTTTATAGTCAACGCAAAGTGGTTGTGAATGCAGGAGTGTTGCCATCATTTTAAAATCAGGCATTTGTTTCACTCAAATCATTCAGAATCACTTTAATCACAGTATAGTTAACAGTCAACAGTTTGAAATGAAGAACAAGATCGTAATTTGGGGAACCAACGAAGCAGACGAAAAAGTGCTCATCGCATTGGAACTTCAACCGGAAGCGAGCAGGGTAATGCTCTACACTTTTACAGAAGAAATGGCATCCGAGGAGTTTGTCTCCAAGATGATGAGTGAGTGGCGCGACGGCAAAGAGGTTGAATTCCCGCAAGGGCATACAGCCGCAGAACGTGAACTCAGCGTCACAGAAAGTTTGCTCCCCGACGGGTTGAAAGTAGGACAAGGCGGAGATTTGATCCAGCGTGCCCAAACAGAATGGCATTTTGTGGTGCTTTCTACAAAATTACACCAGGTTTACAAACAAGAATTAGAAGAGTTTAAAGAAAAAGTGGCGCAGTTGGGTACGTATGACAACAAACTTTGGGATGGACTCAAATCCTTTTGGGACAAAGTGCAGCGCCAATCAAGCGAGCGCACCCTTTTCCGTGAACATGCCAACCACCTGCGCGACAACATAAACCTGCTTTTTGAAGACCTCAAAGTCATGCGCAAAAAAGTGCAGGGAGAGTTTATGGAAGCTTCTGCGGGTGTCGCCAGTGATTTCAACAAGGCGCTTGACGATATTGAAGCCCGCATCGCTGCCGGCGGCTCGAAGCTTGGCAGTGTGTTTGAAGAACTCAAGCAGATGCAACGCCGCTACCGGGAAGCGCGCATGAGCAACGAACACCGCAACCAAATCTGGGACCGCCTCGACAAAGCATTTAAGAAGGCAAAGGAACGTAAATTCGGGCCTGAAGCCAATGCCGGCTCAGTGGTCGACCACCACGAACGCCGCCTCAGCGGCCTGGCAGAAGCGTTGAAGCGCATGGAAGACAGTGTGCGCCGCGATGATGAAGAGCTGGAATTCCAGGGCAAAAAAGTAGACAGGTCGGAAGGTCAATTGGAAGCCCAGATCCGTATGGCCAAGATCAAAATGATCG
>CAYVPM010000675.1:0-3168 GCA_964453475.1 uncultured Saprospiraceae bacterium
GGGTCCCAGTTGACCATGCGCAGGCCGCGGTACAGTTTTCCTTTTTCGTACAAGTCGAGAAATACCCGGATTACGTCGCGGTAATACCCTGGATCCATGGTGAAGGCGGTGCGATCCCAATCGCAGGAGGCGCCGAGCTTGCGGAGCTGTTGCAGGATGATGCCGCCGTATTTGTCTTTCCATTGGTAGGCATAGCCCATGAATTCTTCGCGGGTGATATCTACTTTGCGCAGGTTTTTTTCTTCGCGCAGCCAGCGCACCACTTTTGCTTCGGTGGCGATGCTGGCATGGTCGGTGCCGGGCACCCAGCAGGCATTTTTCCCGTCGAGTCGGGCTTTGCGGATGAGGATATCCTGTATGGTGTTGTTGAGCATGTGCCCCATGTGGAGCACGCCGGTGACGTTTGGGGGCGGAATGACAATTGTAAAAGGCTCCCGCTCGTCGGGGATGGAGCGAAAGTAGCCGCGGTTCTCCCAGTGGGCATACCAGCGTTGTTCTGTTTCGGCGGCGTTGTATCGGGTAGAGATTTCCATGTTGTAGCGATCAAAAGGCCACAAAGGTACGGCGACATCCGACATGGAAAGGGCTAGGCGGGGTCAAAAAATAAAAAAACCGGAGTGCAAGGTCACACTCCGGCGAAGGATTGGATTAAGGTCGAATGAAGTGCAAAGCGTGTTTTAAGGACACAATGCTATGCTTATTTTGCGAGATTAAAGCGCAAGCTGCTGTTTGACAAAAAAAACTTGCATGATTAGCTGATTAAATTGGCTCCGGCCGCACCCACATAAGGGCGGGGACGGAGCAACATAACGCGCATTGGTAAGCGAATAGGAAGAAAACGCCAACAGACTTCAAAAAGCGCGGATTAAAACTCTGTTTGTCAATATTTTAAGGTCATGAAGCGATTAAATACGGGGCGGGAGCCCTCGAAAAAAACAGGAAGATTAATTTATCTTAGTCAATTGATTAGGGGTTGCTATCATTGGAAATTATAAAGTCGCCATTGTTGGTCTTATCTTTTTTGGTACCTCCTGGCTCAGTGTTGATGATTGTGCCATCTTGATTGGTTCCAGTTTGGCCACCGTTGTTGGTGAAAGATGGTGCAAAAACGCTGAAGTAGATGCTGAGTAAGATGTAGAGGAAATTCATGTTATGTGCTGTTATTCTTGTGAACGGAAGGAAATTATGTCACAAAGAACGTAGCACCTGAATCCAAAAAAAAGGACAGAAGTCTCCATTTCAATACAGGCAGATTGAAATAAAGAGCCTTCCACTAACTCACATCTTGGCGCGAGCTGGTCAAAGAACGTATTGAACCTTAGGCATTTATGCAGAAAATTGGCTCAAAGCCTGATGCATTTCCGCATAAAATAGAATTGATTATGGTTTGGGCAATATTGATCTTACTTTTGTTGTTCGAAAGTGAAACAATTCGGTTTTTTGCACCGAATCTGTCATATTGTTTGAATTTTGTACTGCAAAGATGCAGCCATACGGCTCCTGAAAAAAGGACAGAAGTTCTGATTTCAATACATGCAGATACTCCTTAATGCCATCAAACTTCAAAATAATGGACTTTTTTTCTTTGATCGATCTTGTAAAAACTGTTACAAAAAACAAGGTAAAAAACATCGAGGTATTGGGTAGTACTTCGGAGGATAGCAACCTGGTCGCTATACTTTATGATGGTATTTCCAAAGGCAAAGCAAAGTCGGATGAAGATGCCCTTAAACTGCTTTATGGTAAAAAAGAGACCGGAAAGATGGGCGCCTACCTACGCATCAAAAACCGGCTCATTCGGCAGTTGATCAATACTTCCTTTTTTGTAGATGTAAACCAGCCAATGTTCAACGACCGTGCAAAGGCGCTGTACAATTGTTATAGAGATGTGGTGGCAGGGAAAATTTTGATTGGAAGGGATGCTATTAAGGTTGGGGTGTACCTGTTAGAACTGACATTGGAACAAACAGAAAAGTATGAATTTATTGACTTGAGCGCCGACATAACCCGTGCTTTAAGAAGTCAGTATGCCCGTTCCCTGGCCAGTCAGGATTCCCATGAAAAAATGGCACAGCTTCACCGGCAGTATGAAGAGAAACGGAGGCTTGAGTTGCTGGCACAGGATTATTTTGAAACCCTCATCAACTATTATATTGTCAAGCGGTCGCCAGATGAAACCGTGAACGCCACGGCAACAAGCTACTACGATGAATTGCTCCCAAAGGTGGCGGCAGCAGATACCAGCCAATTTATATATTTCACGACTCAAATTGGGATTATTAAATACCTCTCCGGCAACGATTGCATCTCGGCCTTGAAAATATGCAATGAAGGCATTTCTATCCTGCAAAAGCGAGAGAACACCAATAGGTCAGCATTGGTAAGCGTAGCGCTTCAAAAAATACTGTGCCTTACCCAATTGCGCGACTTCAGCACTGATTGTGACGATACCGTAAAGGATTTCCTTTCACTTGTCGAACTAGGGGAACTAAATTGGTTCAGGCTGCATGAACTCCACCTTCACTACTGCCTGTTTGCCCGCCGCTATGAAGATGCCCTGAAGATATTTGCCCTGGTATCCAAAAATGAAAACTACCCAACGCTTGCAGGTGCTGCACGCGACTCATGGCAACTTTACGGAGGCTACCTGCACCTGCTGGCAGCCCTCGGCAAATTGGACACGGTAAAGGTAATTGAAGCAGTCGGTGAATACCGCTACGGCAAACTCAACAACGAAATAGAAGTGGTCAACAAGGACAAACACGGCATGAACATACCGCTCGTCCTGCTCCCCGTCATTTACTCCCTCGCTATCGGCGATTTCGAAGAAAAAGATATTTCACCCGAAAACCTCGAAAAATACCGCACCCGCTACCTGAACATCGAAATGAACCGCCGCAGCGCAGCCTTCCTCACCTTGCTGTTGACTTACCCGAAAAAAGAGTACGCCTCCGAAATCGCCGAGCGAAAAATTCAAAGAGAACTTGAAGTGTTGGCCGCCGAACAGCCAAAGGTTACCGGTCAGACTTTTGCGGTGGAAATAATTCCGTATGAGGATTTATGGGAAATGATGACGAAGAGATGAATGATGAATCATTCATTTCAGCACGGTCAACACCCCCTTAAACCGCCCATTCCTCAAAACCGAGAACAGGCCACTTTCCCCAT
>CAYVPM010000676.1:0-3167 GCA_964453475.1 uncultured Saprospiraceae bacterium
GCATCTTGTAGTTCGGCGTTTTGACGTAGCCGGGCGTATCTGAAAAGACGATTTGAAAATCTTCTCCGGTAAGAATGCCAATGATGCGGTGGCGGGTGGTTTGTGGTTTATGGGTGATGATGCTCATGCGCTCGCCTACCAGCGCGTTCATGAGCGTGGACTTGCCGGCGTTAGGCCTGCCGATGATGTTGACAAAGCCTGAACGGAATTTCACTTGCTTGTCCGCCGCAGCTTTGTCGGTGGAGGGTTCATTGGCTTCGCGCTTTGTCATCTGCTTCGTTGATCGTTGTTTGTTGCTTGCCCGCCCTAGCCTTAGCGAAGGGCGAAAATTTGTCACCTTTTAAAAAATCGGTTTTTGAAACCGAAATATTCGTTTGGTTTGAGCGGGGGGAATTGAAAATGCGGCCAAACTTTATTTCGATTTTCTTGGCCAAGACCTTCCAGATTTTAAAAACCTGGAAGGTCTAAGCGCTCGAACGAAATTAAAATCGGTTCGTTTTTCATAGCTAAGCCTTTTGGCACAACCCCGTCTACATCAACGAACCACCAATTCAATATTCTCCACCACCTCCAATCCGTAACCAATCAAGCCTGTTCTCGGGCGCGGGTGGTTGGTAAGCAGGCGGATTTTGCTGATGCCCAGGTCGCGCAGAATTTGTGCGCCCACGCCGAAGTCTTTCTTGCCCATCGGCGAATGCAGTTCGAATTTTTCTGCCTGTCCCTCGTCATGCAGTTGCTTGTAGTGGTTGAGCTTGGCCAGCAGGCTACCTTTGTCGCTTTGGCGCAAGTACACAAACGCGCCCCTACCCTCTTCCGCAATGGATTTCAAGGCAGTGTTGATTTGTGTGCCGTAATCTTCCAGCAAAGTGCCGAGAATATCGCCGGTTTCAGAAGAAGAATGTACCCGCACCAATACCGGGTCAGATTCATTCCACGTGCCTTTTTTAATGACCAAATGGGTGTCGCCACTGGTAACATCGCTGTAGGCAATGGCTTCAAACTCCCCAAAAATCGTTTTCATAGTGGTACTTAGTTCCCGTCGGATGAGGCTCTCTGTCCGCATCCGGTACGCCACCAGGTCGTCGATGGAAATGATTTTTAATGCATGCTCCTTGGCTACTTCAACCAATTGCGGCAAGCGCGCCATGGTACCGTCAGGGTTCAGGATTTCTACCAGGACGCCCATCGGGTACAGGCCTGCCATACGTGCCAAATCAACGGCAGCCTCCGTGTGGCCGATCCGGCGTAATACCCCTCCCGGCTTGGCGCGCAAAGGAAAGATATGGCCAGGCCGGGCGAAATCGCTGGCCTTAGCTTCCGGGTTGGTCAGCCAACGGTTGCCCATGGAACGGTCGTAAGCGCTGATGCCCGTGGTACAGCCGTGCCCGATAAGGTCGATACTGACTGTAAAAGCCGTTTCGTGGAGGGCCGTATTGGCGCTCACCATCAGGTTCAGGCCCAGTTCGTCGGCGCGTTTTTCCTCCATGGGTGTACACACCAGTCCGCGGCCATGTGTGGCCATAAAATTGATGATTTCCGGTGTAATGGTTTCAGCGGCGCACACAAAATCTCCTTCGTTCTCGCGGTCTTCGTCGTCGACCACAATGATCACTTTCCCGGCGCGGATGTCTTCCAGCGCTTCTTCTATGGTATTGAGTTGAATTTCCGGCATGGTGGAAGCTGGAGCTTGGCCGGTGGCAGGATTGCCAGCCGTAGCCTTGGCAGTGGAGGGTAAATTATGGTTTGTAGATGCTGAGAGCATTAATTCGCTACATTTATTAATGAAGGAGATTTTGGCAAATTTCCAAAATATCGGCAAAGGTACTTTCTTGGGTGGCACCTCCAAGCAGGATTGAGGATAAAAGCGCACATTGAAAAACCACCGTGCATAAAACCTTCGTAGGTATTGCAATGTTCAATTTCAATAAAAAAATGGGATGAAAAACAAACTTATACTTTCCATCGCAATTCTGTTATCCCAAGCTGCCGCAATACTGGCACATAACGGCTCCATAAATGGCCAGATCACCGAAAAAGGCAGTGGCATCGAATTGCCGGGCGCCGTTATCAAACTCACCCCATCGGATGCCTACACCACAACAAACAGCCTAGGCTTCTTCAGCTTCCAAAACCTGGCTGCCGGGGAATACTCCCTGACAATCACCTACCTGGGCTTTGAAACGAAAACGGTTGAACGCGTCAGTGTACGCAACACCGAAACGACGACCATTCGCATCGAGCTTTCCCCAGCGCCTGTAAGCTTGAAAGATGTGGAAATCACCACAGCTGTCTCCCAGCCATTCCAAAGCATCAGCGGGCTCGACATCAAGACCCGACCAATCAACTCCACCCAGGATGTGCTGCGGGTTGTGCCAGGGCTTTTCATCGCCCAGCACGCAGGCGGTGGCAAAGCCGAGCAGATTTTCCTGCGCGGTTTCGACATCGACCACGGCACCGACATAAACCTGTCGGTAGATGGAATGCCCGTCAACATGGTTAGCCACGCGCATGGCCAGGGATATGCCGACCTGCATTTTGTCATTCCAGAGCTCATTGAAAAGGTAGCATTCGAGAAAGGGCCTTACCAGGCCGATGCAGGCGACTTTGCAACCGCCGGCGTTGTGCGCTTCAAAACTTTTGACGCCCTCAACAACAGCATGCTGAAGGTAGAGGCAGGGCAGTTCCAAACAGGAAGGCTTGTCGCTGCGTTCAACCTGTTGGGGGAAAACGCCGCCCGCCGCAAGCGACATGCCTACATCGCTTCCGAAACCATGTATTCCGATGGCTTTTTTGAACGCCCCCAGGGCTTCCATCGCTTGAACCTGTTCGGCAAGTTCAGCGCCTTGCTGGATGACGAGCAAAAAATCAGCATTTCCGCATCGGCGTTCCAGAGCAGCTGGGATGCCTCCGGCCAAATACCCGAAAGGGCTGTCCAAAGCGGGCAGATTGGCCGGTTTGGCGCCATCGACATGACAGAGGGTGGCGAAACCAGTCGATACAACCTCAATTTCGAGCATATTAAAAGCTTGAACACCAATTCCCTGATTCAAAACCAATTGTATTTCTCAGATTACGCTTTTACACTCTATTCCAATTTTACCTTTTTCAAAAATGACCCCGTTAACGGCGATGCCATACGGCAAAAGGAGCACCGCCGACTGTTTGGT
>CAYVPM010000677.1:0-3165 GCA_964453475.1 uncultured Saprospiraceae bacterium
GCGGGTCAAAAAGGCCCGCCAATAAATATGAAAAAGCCCTAACTTCGTCGCGCTGTTATGACCGGCAGAAGTTGATTTCTGATCGGATGTATTTTTGTTGCCTGTCATGTACACTCGGCCTTTTGGCGAACCCCGGTTCCTTTATATTTTCCCTTAAAACACCCTGAACTGCGGCTGATAAAACACAATAAAGCTAAAAACCTGCTCTCCATTGGCCCAGAGCGACTGAACGCATTTGACCATCAAATTCTCCGCCAAGGCTCCTCCTCCAACGCTAGCTTGAATTTCCCATTCTTGTCCACCAGGTTTGAAGGCCGATAGTCGGCCCTTTCCAATACCCGTTTTGAGACAGATTGGTGCAGCTTTGTTGAATCTCCTATGAAGCGGCGGCGGAATAAGTTGAGGTGTGGCAACCTCACGCCATCCACGTTTGCATAAATCCAGGAAAAAGGCCAATACAGGCTCTTTCGTGGGATATAAGTCCATTTTGGCCAAAACTCACCCAAAAGCCAGGCCCCTTTTAATTCTTCATTTTGGTCGGCCTTGTGGTTGTCGGGGATACTGTTTACCATGGCCCTGGCTCTGTCGACATCTTCTATTTCAAGGCCATGGCCCATGGCTTCCAGCAGCATCCACTCCAGGGCGATGTTGGAAAGGCCGCTGCGTGCGTCTTCGTAACCGCCGCCCACGTCGGAATGTACCCCCGCAAACCACACTTGTTTTATATCCTGGCCTGGCGATTTTTTGTCAGCCCTGAAAATATTCTGCCTGAAAAAGGCGCGGCGTTCGTCAATCGAAATAGCTTGACGCAATGCCAAAACACTTGGGTTTCGGGTTGAATAGGGGAAAATGGTGGGGCTATAAATCCAACCAACGGAAGTGACAGTATCCCAAAGGCCCACAAACCGTATCTTGAATTCGGGCCGGCAGAACGTTTCCCTGAAATCGGTAGGCACTTTGTCGGAGGATTTTACCGGCATCCTAAATATCCGCATCGCCTCCGGGATCAGGTTGGTATTGTCGGGCTGCAGCAACCCGCATTTGTAAATGAGCCCCGCAACAGCCCTGATAGTATAGGCCCCCCGGCTGAACCCAAACAAATAGACGTCGTCGCCCGGCTCATAATGGCGCATCAAAAAGCCATACGCGTCCATTACATTTTGTGAAATGCCATAACCAAATGCTAGTCCAAGCCAGCGCATGAGGGTTTGGGTAGTTGGCAGAAAGGCTGAATAGGAACTGCGGGTACCCACGCCAGGGTCGTAGTAAACGACCTGCTGGCCCGTTTTTTTTTCGAGCAAAGAGAACAGCTTTACCACATTGGAATTGCAATCTCCAAAGTCGTTGCTGGTGCCGTCACAACATATCACGATACTTTTTCCCATAGCAAAAGAGAAGATATAGCAAGCTGAATATTGGGTATTTCAACCCAAAAATCAAAGTTAACTACTCTTTCGGCAAATTAAAACGCCCCTCCTTAAAAGTATATTTGTAGGCGCCAACGGTCAATACTTCCCCTTCTACCGCCTTCCCTTTCAATTCAAGGTCTATTTTGGAGGTGTGTACCGAGCCCCCTGTTACTGCTGCAATGGACAGGTAATCGGAGTGCACCCAGGTTCCGTCGCCGCCACAAGCCACCACATGAACGGGCTTTTTCAAGTCTTTCAGGAGCGTGAAATCCTTAACCTTGGCATTGTTGTCGGCAATCATGACAATCATCGAACATTCCGGACATTTGCTTTGGGCATACAAGGCAGCCTCAATGTTGTTTTCAGGACTGTCGCCACCACTGCCGGCCTTGGCTGCCTGTTGCGCGGTGCTTTGAATGTCAGCCAGGCGATTGGAATTAACGTAATAAATGCCCCCGATTTTTCCGATTATCTTTTTGCTGTCGGCCTTGCCGTCGCCATCGTTGAAAAACACATAATGTTCCACCCCTTTGGCGGCATACAACTCATGCCAGGTAAGTATCTGCATCAAGTATTTGGTCATACTGCCTGTAACATCCTGCACCACAATGACTTTTTCATTTTTCCAGTCGTCCCAATTTCGATCCAGCGCATCCAGTACGGTGGTGTCGCCACGGCGGTCCAGGTCGAGTGTTGGATCGAGGGGCTTCCCGGTTTTGGCATTAATTTTATAAATCCGGTCGAAATATGTGGTGTCGTACACATAGCCGTAACTAACGGTTTTGCATTTCTTTTCTGGCTTTCGGCCACTGCCTTTGCTATCGTAACGGATGCCGGCTTTGGCTTTTTTCTTGTCTTTGGGGATGTATTTTCCGGTGTATTCGCACTCGCGTTTGGTGATCTCACGCATGGATACGTTCATTTCGCGGATCACAGTGTCGCGGGTTACCAGGCGAGGTTTTACTTTGGATTCCTTTTTAGTCAGCGGGCTTGTTTCCGCGACGGGCGCCAGCTTTCCGGCGTTGTCGCGCTTCGATTTTCCAGGAGCGATATGCACCACAAACCCATGAAATAATTTTTCGCTTTCTTCCAGCGACTTGCAAGCTGTTTGCCGCAGCATTGTCCATGTAATTTCATCATTGTCAAACAGTTCCGGCGCTACAGCCTGAAAATTTAACAGCCGCTGGCGGTTAAGCTTAACTTGGTCAAATCCCTCTGTGCGCGCGAAGGAGGAGAAGACCATGTCCACCTGCGTGATGTTGTTGCCTTCAAAACGCTTCAGCACATCAAGGTTGCGAAAATCGGAGGTTCCATAAGGGATTTCCAGGAAAATGCAGTTTTTGCATTTGGTAGTGTCGAAAGCCGGAAGCTCGGAAACGGGTTGCTCCAGCAAGGACTCCACGGTATTTTGGGAAATGGCAGCGATGAGGAAAAATGTACAGGCAATAGTACAAAGCAGGCGGTACAGGATTGAGTTTGTCATGTTGAAAAAATTGGTTTGGTGCGCGGTTTATCTAATCAAAAATTCGGCTTTAAGATATCAGGTCGAAATATTAAATTAAAAATTCAATGCATTAATTGTTTTTTAAGAGGCTTTCAAATGTTTTTACTTATATTTGCAGTCATGAAAATTTAACTGCACAAATATAATCCCCCCACGTTAAAATTATTGTTTTTTATCATCTTATATTTTTAGTTCGCGGCGGATTCAAGTTTCAAATGCAACAGATTTAGTTTTCTTATCGGCCGCTTGATA
>CAYVPM010000678.1:0-1527 GCA_964453475.1 uncultured Saprospiraceae bacterium
CGCCAACATCATTTACCGGGCTTACGAACTGGATTCGGTGCTTACCCAATCCATCCACGTGCCGAAAACAGGGGTGTACCTGCTGCGCTTCCAGGAGGCCGGCATGAGCAAAAAAGTGTGCCGCTTCACCCTGCACCGCGTGCCGGCCAGCACGGCAACGACCCGCTTCAACACTTTTGTGCCCTGGGACATTCAGCAATACCCCGATTTTCAGGTGGTAAAGCGCAGTGTGCAAGCCGGAACCAAAACAGAGATGGTGTCTATCAGCGGGCAGGTGACGGTGGCGGCCAAAAAATTTTACCTGAACAAGCCGGTGAATGCCTGGCAATTCACCCTGCCGCCCAATACCCGCCAATGGGCTTACCGCATCGCCGTGGGCCAAATCGCCAACCAGGCCCGTCAGCAGGATGCGCAAAAGTTGAGCCTGGCTTTGCAAAGCGGCTCGGCCAAGATGTTGGCCCTGCAACCAGAAACCGCCCTGGCCGCCTTCGCCCTGGGCATGGCCATCGACATGACCGTGTCAAAATCGGGTGAAGACGTGGAGTATGCCATCACGGATTGGGAAAATTATCAGCATTTCACAAAAGGAGAAAACTACCAGTCCTATATGCAGCAGAGCGGCATCAGCGTGGATGTGCAACGCCGCTACGCTCCCTTGCAAGGCACCTATTGGTTTGCGCTCAAAAGCGATAACTGGGTGGACAACATTGATGTAACCATTGATATTGAGGCGGTTACAGAAATTCCGTTGTTTGAGGTGGAGTTGCATCTGGAGCCGATCAAGCCTTAGTCAGGCGACTACCCCTTCAATTCGCCCACCAAAAACGCACCCGTCCAGCTTTCCTTCACCTTGGCCACTGCCTCCGGCGTACCTTTGGCTATAATGTGCCCGCCGCGGTGCCCGCCTTCCGGGCCAACATCCAGGACATAGTCGGCCATTTTGATCACATCGAGGTTGTGCTCTATCACGACGATGGTATTGCCTTTTTCCACGAGTTTGTTCAGCACCTTCAGCAATTGCCGGATGTCTTCAAAATGCAAGCCCGTGGTGGGCTCGTCGAGGATGTAGATGGTGTGGCCAGTGTCTTTTTTGGACAGCTCTTCAGCGAGTTTCACGCGCTGGGCTTCGCCGCCGGAAAGGGTCGTGGCTTGCTGGCCCAGGGTGACATAGCCCAGGCCCACGTCCTGCAAGGTTTTTATGCGGCGAAAAATGGGCGGAATTGCCTTGAAAAACTCCGCTGCCTCATGGATGGTCATGTCCAGCACATCTGAAATAGATTTCCCTTTGTAGAGGATTTCCAGGGTTTCGCGGTTGTAGCGGCGGCCCTGACAGCGTTCGCAATGTACCTGCACGTCGGGCAGGAAGTTCATTTCGATGGTGCGCAGGCCCGCGCCCTCGCACACTTCGCAGCGCCCACCTTTTACGTTGAAGGAAAAACGGCCCGTGGCATAGCCCCGGATTTTAGCTTCCGGCGTGTCGGCGAACAACTTCCGGATATCGCCAAAAACATTGGTGTAGGTGGCGGG
>CAYVPM010000678.1:1537-3154 GCA_964453475.1 uncultured Saprospiraceae bacterium
GGGATTGGAGCGCGGGGTGCGCCCGATGGGGCTTTGGTCTATTTCGATCACCTTGTCGAGATGCTCCAGACCCAGCACCTTTTCGTATTTCAGCGGACGTTTCAGGCTGTTGTAAAAATGCTGCTGGAGGATGGGGTACAAGGTCTCGTTGATGAGGGAGGACTTGCCGGAACCGGAAACGCCTGTCACACAAATAAAGGCGCCGAGCGGGAGTTTGATGCTGACATTTTTCAAATTATGCCCGGTACAGCCGATCAGTTCCAGTTCCAGGCCGTTGCCTTTGCGCCGCGCTTTTGGCACATCCAGTTTGGTCCTGCCAGCCAGGTAATCGCTGGTAGTAGTCGGCTTTTTGAGGAATTCTTCGGGCGTGCCGATGTCCACGATTTCGCCGCCGTGCTCCCCTGCCCCCGGGCCAAGATCGATCAGGTAATCGGATTCCAGCATGATCTCGCGGTCGTGTTCCACCACCAGCACCGTGTTGCCGATGTCGCGCAGGTTTTTGAGTGCTTCGATGAGGCGCTGGTTGTCGCGCTGGTGCAGGCCGATGCTCGGTTCGTCGAGGATGTAGGTGATGCCGGTGAGTTGGGAGCCGATTTGGGTGGCCAGGCGGATGCGCTGGCTTTCGCCGCCGGAGAGGGTGCGGGCCGGGCGGTTGAGCGCCAGGTAATCGAGCCCCACTTGCAACAGGAATTTCACGCGGAATCGTATTTCTTTAAGCACGTCTTTGGCGATGGCCTGTTGGCGTTCGCTCATGCCCTGCTCCAGGTTTTGCAGTTTTTCGTGCAGTTCCGTCAGGTCCATATTGGCCAGTTCGGCGATGTTGAACCCGCCGACTTTGAACCAGAGGCTTTCTTTTTTCAGGCGGGTACCTTCACATTCCGGACAATCGGCCACCACCATGAAATCTTCTGCCCATTGTCTGATTTTTTCGCTGCTGGTATCGGCGTACCAGCGTTTAAGCATGTTCACGAGGCCGTCGTAGGCCAGGTTGTAGCTCCATTCATCGCCGCCCCAGGTCATGTCCACCTTCAGGTCTTCATCGCCGCCGTAGAGCAGGGTTTGCAAGGCGGCATCGGGTATTTCAGCTACGGGCGTGCTGAAAGTGAAATTGTACTTCTTGCTCAAGGCCCGGAGTTGTTTGAACAGCATATTGTCGCGCACCTGCCCCAGCGGCACGATGCCGACATCGTTGATACTCTTTGTATTGTCAGGGATTACCCGCTTCATATCCACCTCGTGTAGCTCGCCGAGGCCCTTGCAGTGCGGGCACATACCGTAAGGCGAGTTGAAAGAGAAGGTGTTGGGGGAAGGTTCGTCGTAGGAGAGACCGGAAACGGGGCACATCAGGTTGCGGGAGTAGGCGCTCGCACCCTGGTTCTCCGCAATGGGGGACAAGTCGCCGCTTTTGGGCTCTTCAGCAGGCGCAACCTGCAACAACCCATCACCGAGGCGCAGGGCAGTTTTTACGCTCTCAGCCAGGCGGTCGCCGCGGTCGTCGCCGATTTTCAGGCGATCGACCACGATTTCGATGTCGTGGATTTTGTAGCGGTCGAGTTGCATGCCTGGTGTTATTTCCAGCATCTCGCCGTCGACGCGCACGCGGGTGTAGCCCTGCTT
>CAYVPM010000679.1:0-3152 GCA_964453475.1 uncultured Saprospiraceae bacterium
GCAATACCTGAAGTACGGCATCCGCAAATGCGGCACGGGAACCGGTTTCCCGGTTGACGCACAAGGCAACCCGATCACAGACGTGACCTTCGATTGCACGGAACTCGGCACCCAGTGTGTAGAACTCTGGGCGATTGATCTGGCAGGCAATGCGGACTACTGCGAAACCTACGTGATCGTGCAGGACAACAACGGCAACTGTGCGCCAGGCAACCAAATCAACGTTTCAGGTGCATTGAAAACCGAAACAACAGATGGGGTAGAAGAGGGCAATGTGAACATCACCGGCTCGGTGAACTTCGCACCGCCGTTCTCTTACTTCGACATGTCTGACAATCTAGGTTTGTTCAACGTCAGCAACTCTGTACCGATTGCAGCTGACATGACGATCAGCC
This sequence comes from uncultured Saprospiraceae bacterium, assembly GCA_964453475.1. Classification (GTDB taxonomy): domain Bacteria; phylum Bacteroidota; class Bacteroidia; order Chitinophagales; family Saprospiraceae; genus M3007. Next base: position 396 of record CAYVPM010000679.1, read on the forward strand.
CGGCAAAAGACGACAACCCGCTCAACGGGGTGACGACTTACGACCTGGTGCTGATATCGAAGCATATCCTTGGCATCGAGCCATTGAGTTCTCCTTACAAGATGATCGCAGCGGACGCAAACAAGTCCAATTCGATCACGACGTTCGACATCGTGGAGTTGCGCAAGCTGATCCTGGGTATTTACCAGGAGCTGCCAGCCAATACCTCCTGGCGTTTCGTAGACAAGTCATTCAGCTTCCCGAATGCGGCCAATCCGTTCCAGACCCAGTTCCCGGAGAACATTTCCGTGGCGCAGGCGATGACGCACCAGTTTGGTGAAGACTTCGTGGGTGTTAAGATCGGCGACGTGAACAACACCGTTGTGGCCAACACCTTGATGGTGTCGGACGAGCGCAATGCAGGCACCTTGCTGTTCGATGTGGAGAACCGCGATGTAGTAGCCGGCCAGGTATTCGAAGTGACTTTTAAAGCTTCGGAGAAGACGCAAGGCTACCAGATGACGCTGAACCTGAACGGTTTGGAAGTGTCGGCAGTAGAACAGAGCGATAAGGTATCGGCGAGCAACTTCGGTGTGTTCAACGATAAAAAGGCTTTGACACTGTCAATTGATGGCTCAGATATGTTCACGGTGAAGTTCCGTGCACTGAAGTCAGGCAAGCTGAGTGATATGCTGGCTGTTTCCAGCCGCATCACGAAAGCAGAAGCCTATGCAGTGCGGAATGCGGATTACGGAGTGGGGAATGAAAAGCTTGATATCGCGCTTCGTTTTGATGGCAAGACAATTTCCGGTGTAGGCTTTGAGCTGTACCAAAACCAGCCGAATCCATTCGTGAACCAGACAACGATCGGTTTCCACTTGCCGGCGGCAACAACGGCTACACTGATAGTTTATGACGAGCAAGGACGTCTCATCCACACGCAGAAAGGCGATTTCGCCAAAGGTTATAATCTGTTCTCGATCGACCGGCAGTTGGTCGGCAGCACCGGGGCACTGTGGTACCGGGTGGAAACATCTACCGACAGCGCTGCCCGCACGATGATACAAAGCAAGTAGCGCCAACCTCCAGGTTGGCGCGAGCCACGCACGTACCGCCAACCTTTGGTTGGCGAGAAACAGTGCTCCAACTGAAAGTTGGAGGTACGTACCGCCAACCTTTGGTTGGCGGGAAACGGCGCTCCAACTGAAAGTTGGAGGTACGTACCGCCAACCTTTGGTTGGCAAAAAACGGCGCTCCAACTGAAAGTTGGAGGTACTTGCCATGGAAACGGCGCTCCAACTGAAAGTTGGAGGTACTTGAGACAAAAGAAGTAGTAAGTCTTGACATGGAGGGGTGCCCCGGAACGCCGGGGCGCCCCTAACATTTGTAAATTGACGTTAAGCTAGTCCTTGAAGAAGGGCTGGCTTTTTTGCTTGACAGGACAAATGCCGGCAGGTATTCCGGCGCCTCCACTTTTCTTTGCTATTTTTGCCTCGAATACAAAGAAAACATGCGCAATAAAGCCTTCCTTCTCATACTTGACGGATGGGGCCTGGGCCAAAAACCATCCGCAGATGCCATTTTTCAGGCAAATACGCCATTTTTTGATGAGATTTGGACAACACGACCGCACAGTACCCTGGTAACCCACGGTGAGGATGTCGGCTTGCCCGACGGACAAATGGGCAATTCAGAAGTAGGGCACCTCAACATCGGCGCGGGCCGCATCGTGTGGCAGGAACTAGCCCGTATCAACAAAGCTGTGCGGGAGCGGGAATTGCACAAAAACCAAACCTTGCTCAACGCGCTCGACCATGCAAAGGCAGCAGGCAAAGCGGTACATTTTATCGGGCTTGTCAGCGATGGCGGTGTACATTCCCACATCGAGCACCTGAAAGCATTGTGCGACACAGCGACAGCGCGCGGTTGCCCGTACACATTTGTCCATGCCTTTACCGATGGCCGCGACTGTGACCCAAAAAGCGGTGCAAGATTTATCGAAAACCTGTTACAACACATTGAAGGAAAACCTGTTGTGCTTGCTTCTGTCGTTGGGCGCTACTATGCCATGGACCGCGACAAACGCTGGGAACGCATCAAATTGGCTTACGATCTGCTGGTGAATGGGGCAGGGGAGCATGTTGCCGATTTTAAGGAAGCCATTTTGAAAAGTTATGCCGATGGGGTTACTGATGAGTTTCTGAAACCCATGCTGAATGTAGCACTTGCCGATAAAAAAGGTACGATCCAGGCGGGCGATGTGGTTGTTTGTTTCAATTTCCGAACCGACCGCTGCCGCGAAATAACCCAGGTGCTGACCCAGGAGGATATGCACGAATACAACATGCACACTTTACCCCTCCATTACGTCACCATGACCCGCTACGATGACAGCTACCGCGATGTGCAGGTAATGTTTGAAAAAGACGATGTGACAATGACCCTGGGAGAAGTGCTCGAACAGGCAGGTAAAACCCAGGTGCGCATCGCAGAAACAGAAAAATACCCCCATGTTACTTTTTTCTTCAACGGCGGCAGGGAAGACCCTTTCGTTGGCGAGCGCCGCATCATGATACCATCGCCCAAAGTAGCCACGTACGACCTTCAACCTGAAATGAGCGCCGAAGGCATTACCCAGGCCATTCTGGGCGACATACGCGACAATGTCCCCGATTTTATTTGCCTCAATTTTGCCAATACAGATATGGTAGGGCATACGGGAGTGTTCAGCGCGGCCGTGAAAGCCGCCGAAAAAGTAGATGTATGTCTCAGCCGGAT
>CAYVPM010000680.1:0-3151 GCA_964453475.1 uncultured Saprospiraceae bacterium
AGCGTTGGGAAAATTGCAATACCAATTATGTGTTGTTGAGCACAATTATGGAACGGATTTCCGGGCTGCCCGCCGATGAATTTATCCAACAAAACATTATCCAGCCCCTAAAATTGGAGGACACCTATGTTTATCATCTCCGTTTGCCCTCCGTTCCTAAAAATCATGTCTTTGGGTTCAAGGAAGAAAACGGGGTAAGAAGTCTGTTTGATTTGATTGAAGTGGATGGTGTCACTGGCGATGGAAACATCTATTCTTCCGTTGATGACCTGTTGAAATGGGAGCAATCCTGGTACACCGAAAAGCTGGTCAAAAAAGAGACGATTGAAGCTGCTTTAACGCCTGTCAAGCTCAATAATGGCGAAACCGCTCCGTATGGATTTGGCTGGGGGATCAAAAAAGAAGGCGAATTGTATGCGCATACCGGCGGTTGGAACGGATTTAAAAATCTGATTTTTCGCGACGAGAAGCACAAACGCACACTGATCCTATTGAGTAGCAACGGGACTGGTACAGCCATCAACATAGCTGAGGCTATATTCAGCAACCAGCCTTATACCCTTCCTGTGACGCAATTGATTACCAATGTCATGGTGATAGATGGAACAGGTATTCCAGCCCGGAAGGCCGCGGTCCGAATCATGGACCAAAAAATACAAGCCGTTGGGCAGCTGTCGCCTTACCCTGGGGAAACTGTGATTGATGGAGGCGGGAAAGTACTGGCCCCTGGATTTATTGACACTCATAGCCATTTAGCTGGTTCCACGGAACGCTATCCTGAAGCATTAGCTGCACTTAATCAAGGGGTTACGACCATTGTTTCCGGGCAAGACGGCTATGGAAGTTGGGTAGATAGTATCAAGGTGCAAATGAAAAAGATTCCCATCGCCATCAATATTGCTACCTACACCGGCCAAACTGCGCTCCGGGAACAGGCGATGGGAGAAGATCAGCTGGAACGACCTGCTACCCAAGCGGAAATTGACCAAATGAAAGTCCTGTTGCGCAGTGAATTGAAAAAAGGATCACTCGGTCTTTCAACGGGTTTGGAATACGCGGGCGCCTATTTTTCTACCCATGACGAAGTGATCCAATTGGCCAAAGTGACTGCCGAAGAAAAAGGCCGGTACATCAGTCACCTACGCAGTGAAGACATTTCCCTAATCGAGGCTATGCAAGAAATCATTGAAATCGGGCGGGAGGCCAAGCTGCCGGTGCAAATTTCTCATTTCAAAATTGCGCTAAAAGATCGGTGGGGGACGGCCCCCGCTTTGCTTGCCTGGCTAGAATCTGCCCGAAGCGAAGGGATTGATATCACGGCGGATTGTTATCCCTACGTGTTTTGGAATAGCACCTTGAAAGTCTTATTTCCCAAAACAGATTACACCAACCCAGTCAGTGCCCAATACGCAGTGGATCACACTTTTGATCCGGCACAATCCATTGTACCGAAATTTGCCGCAAACCCAGCTTACATCGGGAAAACCATTGCAGAAATTGCCGAAATGCGGCAGGAAACGCCGGCAAAAACCCTCATGGGCTTGATCGCAGAGGCTGATGCTTTTGAAATAGCTAACCCGGAAGCGACCGGCATTGAAGGTATTCTGGGAAAATCCATGCTCGAAGAAGACGTCGCCAATATTTTGGCCTGGGCACACACCAACATTTGTTCAGATGGCGCAAATGGCGGACATCCAAGAGGTTATGGGTCATTTACACGGGTGTTAGGCCTGTATGTGCGCGAGCAAAAAATCATGAGCCTTGAAACCGCCATTCAAAAAATGACAGGCCTGGCTGCAGCACACACCGGTATAACCAATCGAGGGATTTTGGCCGCTGGTTATGCTGCTGATCTGGTACTTTTCGATCCGGAAACGGTGAAAGACAACTCCACGGTTCAAGACCCAAAAGCCCTGTCTGACGGTATTTTAAAGGTTTGGGTAAATGGAACCTGTGCGTATGAAAACAAGGCATCTACAAAAAAATACCCAGGGGTGTTTATTGAAAAATAGGCGGCCAAAAGGTCTTTACTGGAATAAGCAAAAACGCTTCATTTGAAATTTGCCACACCTCATTTTCAATTATGCCCGCTCTAAGTGTAAGAATTTGGCTAAGGCATCTACATTCGTAGATATTTGCAAGGATATAAGCGTAGGTTTTGCCTCCATTTGTAATGCTTTCTTTGCGAGTGTGTTCAGCAATGACGCTCAAGCATCAGGTTATGAGATACTTTTACTTAATCCTGCTATTCAAGTTGGTCTCTGCTACGGTACTGTCGCAGACATATCCGTATAATTTCCATAAAATAACCACATTGCAAGGATTGAGCAGCAATATAACCACTGCAGTTTGTCAGGATAAATTGGGCTATATCTGGATCGGGAATGGAACAGGGGTCAATCGCTACAACGGCTATGAGACAAAAAACTATGAAAATATTAAAGGAGATTCTTGCGCCATTTATTCAGGTGGAATGCGTACCATGCTTTGTGATACGAAAGGGCATCTTTGGATGGGTATGTTAAATGGCTTTGTGGAATATGATTATGAAAAAGACTGTTTTAAAAAAATAGGGGATGGGAAATTGCCATGGGTAAATATTATCAAAGAGGTACAACCTGATTGTCTTTTTCTTGGCTTAAGAATGGATGGGCTAGTCAAAATAGACACCAGGAACTATCAGGCAACTCCTATACCAGCGCTAAAAAACAATTCCGAAAAATGGTTTGGCGGAGTCTTTGATATCGCACTAATAGGTCGTGATTTATATTTGGCGACAGAAAAAGGCATATTTGTATACAATCTTGACGCTGAACAATTTCGCGAAATTCAAATGCCCCCGGAACTAAAAGGCAAAGGAATTGGCAGAATCAAGATGGATTCAAAAGGCAGAATATGGTGTTCATTGCTTCTCGAACCCGCTTTGATTTACCAAACAACCATACGATTTGACCACTGGAAAGCACACCATGAATTAGACCTTTCTCCTTTAAATCAGGTCAATTCCATCACGGATATTCTCATTGATAAAAAATCAAGAATTTGGGTCTCATCAGCGTATTCCGGCATTGCTTTGTATGACACCATTGCGGATAAATTCAGATCCATTCCCGTAGAACCCTGGATGCCAAATGGGTTTCCCTCTATTTAT
>CAYVPM010000681.1:0-3149 GCA_964453475.1 uncultured Saprospiraceae bacterium
AAAAGGGCTGCTTTTTTAAGTGTATTTTCTGGCATATATTTTTTGTTTGTCAAACGTCGGAAGCGTTTAATCCTTCGGTCCTTAGGCTAGGGTGTGTCTGAAAAATACTCGCCGGGCCGAAAAGGCATCTTTTTTCAGACACACCCTAACGTTTAATTACCGTAATCAATAACGCACTCTCAAACATCGCCGCTGGTGAAATGACCGTTTCATCCATCGGAATATTATCGCCGTATCGTTCCTGCATTTTCTTTTTAACAGCTTCAGATGTCAGGTCAAAACTACGCAGCTTTTCCAGTTTTCCAATTTCAATTCCTGTGGCGCGCTGGTACATTTTCCAAATGAGCTCAGAACAATATATCCTGTCATCGTTCCACTCAAAGGTCAGGTCATAATTTTTACCTATAAATTGATCACCAATGGCCTTCATCTTTTGCAGCGCTTCAGGGGTCAAAACCTGATCGGCGTTTTTAAGGCGTTTGACCACATATTTTCCATCTTTCCCTCTGGCGATCCATTTGTGCAGCGGTGTGCGTTTTACAGGTTGGATGGCTTCAAAAACATAATATTTACCGCCCTCTTTAAACACAATTCCACAATGGGAATAGGTAGACTTGGTAGCCAATTGAATCGCTTTACTTTGGGAAGAAAGGGAGGTTTGGAAGATCAGGTCGCCGTTTTTTAGTCCTGCTGGTATTTGTGGCTGTTGGGCGTTAGCCTGAAATAAAATCAATAGTCCAAGCCCTAGCGAAAAGTTTTTGACACAATTATTCATGATGGATTTTGCCTGTTTTTAATGTTTCAAGTAATTGGTTAGCAGTCTGATTTTTGTACTATTTGCTATGGTTGCGTCTTCCTGCACTTCGAGCTTAGGTGTTGGCGCTTGCTGACAAGCGGCGTTTTTGTGCAAGTCAAGGTTCAGGCATTTTTGTTGGCGAAAAAATGCCTGGCAGGTGGGGCAATCGCCGCTACACGCCCCGCCGCCCGAGCAACCAAAACCCCAGCGCCATCAGCAGCGAAGCAGCTACAGAAATTAAAAACACACCCTCGTTCAGCCCCCAACTCCCAAAAACGGCAAAAAGCAGCGCTACGAGAATGTAGCCTAGCAGGTTCAACAGCAAATACCTGCGCAAAGGTATTCCGACGTAGCCGCCAAGCATGCAAACGCTCTCCGACACGACCGGGATACCGCGGGTAACGATAATGGCCAGGTCTCCGTATCTGGCCCAGAAAGATGGCGCCTGGCCGTCCTTTTCAATGCGTTTTCCCATTGCCGTGAAGCGCCCCAAACCATAACCGACCGCAGCGCCGGCCATCAAAGATACCACAGAAAGGCAGGCGCCGGGCACGATGCCCAGCAAAAAACCATTGGTGTACATGATGATGCTGTTTGGCACGGGAAGGAGTATATCGGAAGCCAGCAACACGAAGCTAAAAAAGACATAATGTTCCCGCTGCGCTGCCAGTGCCGACAGTTGCTGCTCCATACCCTGTTCTGTATCACCCCACAGCAGGTAGCTCAGGAGGATGAGCAGGCATATTACGACAAAATACAGCCCCGTATGCTTCAAGCTGACACCGATAAATCCTGGCTGATGTACTCAAACGAAGGGCCGATGTTGTAGCCACTTTTCCCCGGAAAGGGCATGGCACACAGGCGCTGGCCCCGCAATTTTACGTCGTACATCAAGCCAAACGTTTGTTGGAGATAGTCAGGCTCGCCGTTAAAAGTGCGGTGCAAGGCATTCAGCAGGCCCACATAGGAGCCATTGAATTCGTCCATTCGGCGACTGCCCTCCGTACCCGGTTGGAGCATGGCTGATTTGGTGTTCGGGAAAATGTTGAACACGTTGTCGGCATCCAGCGGGATAGCGGGGCCGGAGAAGGAATACCCGTTGAGGGCTTTCGGGTCGGCCACCAGGGCTTTGCCTTTGTATATCTCCTCAAATTTGTAATAATGGGCAAGTTCTCCTTCCGGGTCGAGGGGGGAGGTGCTGGTGCCCTCTCCCTGCTCAATAATCACGTTGATGGCGGAAATGGCCTGGGTTTTGGTGGTGATGGGGTACAAATCTTCGGCAGAGAAGAAGCTGGAGCTTACCTGCTTGCGGAGGTCGCCCGGCAGGTTTTCGTCGGGTAATCGGCCGATGGCCTGCTGCACAGCCTCGTAAAATGCCCCGATGGTTGCCGGGGGGGCAGCGGCGCTCAATTCGAGTGATTTGAACACGATGGGGTCTTCCGGCTCTTCAATTTCCATAAAGACGTTTTTCACCACATCGAGCGACAGTTTTTCCAACCCAACCACCAGGCTGCCCCCGATGCCCAGGGGCAAATGGCCAGGATAGGCAGGTACAAAGCCCGGGGTATTAATATTGGGCGACCCGCCGAGGGCGTTCAGGATGTTGCAGGCGATGGTCATGTGGAGCATTTCTTCCACGACAATGGAGTGGATGATGTCCGCAATGGCCTGGTTTGTTCCCGGCTTTATCGAAAAAAGCGCTGTCAGGTAGGGCGGGATGGTGGAATGTTCCAGCATCACGGCGTTTTGGAGCACCGGCCAGAGGTCTTCCGGCGTTACGGCGGCGTTGGCCTGTTGTATGAATTTCGGATCAATTTTTAGCATGACAGGGTAGCATTAAAGGTTTTCAAATAGATTTTCCACATCATCCAATTCAAGGTCGGAGCCGCTTTTCGCTTTGGCAAGCGCTTTGAGGTGTTGTTGCTTGGTCGTGAGCGCTGTGTTGGGGGCGGCAGGGCTGGGCGCCAGCTCTTTTTTTGCTGTAGCCGTTTTTTCAAGCGCGGCATCGTCGGCGGGTGAGGCTAGCCATTTCAAGATTGTTTGCCGTTTTGCATTGGACAAGTCGCGGGTAACGGGCATGTGCATCACATCATTGATATCGCGGGAGAATGCAAACAGGAAAATGTCCTTGCGGGCTTGCAAGGCAACCGGGTCGGCCAGGCTGGCGATGTAGCGGCTCATCAGGGGGTACAGGTTGCCATATTGGGTCATGGTTTCCGCAATATCGCTCCATACGGGCTTGTCGGGCACTTTATAATAGTCGCGGAGGTGGACAAAAATGTTCTCCTGATAACCAGCCGGGTCGTTGGGTATGTTCTGCAGTTGAATGTCCAGGGTATAAATCTGGCCATCG
>CAYVPM010000682.1:0-3130 GCA_964453475.1 uncultured Saprospiraceae bacterium
CGGGATTTGAGGCGTTCGAGCAATTGAAGCTCTTCTGTCTGGCGCCTGATGGTTTCGTTTTGCAGGGCCAGCATTTCCCGGGCTTTTTTTTGCCGGTAATATGCGCCGACTGAAATGCCCCCTGCAATAAGTGTTAACAGCAGCACCAGCCCCAGCAACAGGCCCAGTTGCCGCTGGTTGGCCACTTCTTTTTGCTGCTGCTCCAACTGCCATTTCGTTTCCCGCATATTCATCCTGGTTTCCCATTCGGCCACAAACGACCGTGTTTGCTTCAACTTCCCCTCATTTTCCAGTTCTCGGTGTGCTTCCATGTACTCGACTGCCAATGCATAATTACCTTGTTCCCGGTAGATTTCATAATAGTAAAGGTTTAAATCCTCGGGAATACTCGCCGGGGAGGCCGCTTTTGCACGATCCAGGCTTTCCAGGGCATGGTCAAATTGTCTTAATATAATATACCGCCCAACCATTTGGAAATTGAGGTGCTGCTCCGTGATGGGTAGCCGCAGCCGCTTGCTGATTTCCAACGCTTCCTGAAGCAAGATGAGCGCCTCTTTTGCCGGCAAACTGGATGCCTTGAAGTTCAGGAAGCTCATGCGGCTTGGATCATTGCGGTAGTGATCGCTTAAATCACTGGCCAACTGGAAAAGAGCTACTTTTTTTAAGGAATCCTGCTCCCCGCTGGTGATGAGGGTGGCTGCTTTGATGATGTTCGCGGTATCCTGGAGTTCCTGAAACATCGACAAAGCCTGGTAGAAATAAGGGACAGGCGGCCTGGTATCGTTGAGCGAGGTGCGCATAACCAGCCCTTTGCACAGCAAGCCCAAGGCAGTTAGCCTCTTGTCGCCAAGCCCGCGTGCCAGGTCGTTGGCTTGTTCACAGGATTGAAGCGCTGCTGAAAAGCGTTCCAGGTCAAGCATGAGCCTTGCATGGTAACACAGGGCTTCAACCTGAATTTTTGGAAGCGCGTTTTTTTGGGCAAATACTATAAGCGGGTCCAGGCATTGCTCCAGGGAATCGCGCATCTGATAGGCACTGAAATGCCGGATGCGCTCCAATTTGGCCTCCGCTATCAAAGCCGGTTGGCCCATGCGCTTTGCGGCATCAACCATTGCTTGCGAAAGCCTTAGACTGCTGTCTGGTTCGCCGATACGGCTCAGCCAATTGCAGTGCCGCAAATTGGCCGGTATTTTTTCTGGCGCAATAACATCCTGTGCTGCTAAAGAATAGCAGCAACAAAAGATTGCCAGTAAAAAAAACCTGGATCGCAAAACAGTCCTCGACACAACCGCTATTTAATTTGTTTGGATATAGAGAACAAGTTTTTGGAAAACGTTGCAAAGTAAGGTAAATAAGTGTGGCCTTTATTCCAACTATCAGCCCCGCGCCAGGGTGTTTGGAAAATCTTTCCTGCCCCAAATGCGTTTTGCCAGTAATGGCATTGCCATTTCGCCAGAAACCCACACTTTTACTGAAAATACGCCAACACAACTTTTACCCTAAAATATTGAAAGAATCCCCTAAATTGCCACCAAACACCACGCGGCTATGAGAATTGCAGTCCTTTTTATTATTTGTGTGCTCACTGGCACTGCCAGTTTGGTGGCGCAAACAACCTCACAGGTCCTATTTGGCAAAAACCGGGTACAATACCACCACCAGTTCGACGAATGGAGCCTGTACGAGACGCCCAACCTCATCACCTACTGGTACGGCGATGCCCGCAACGTGGCGCAATCGGCCCTGCAACTGGCTGAGTACGATTTCCCGATCGTACAACAATTGCTGGAACACCAGCCCACCGAAAAGATTGAGATGCTCGTGTTCAGCGACTTGAGCGACCTCAAGCAGAGTAATATCGGGGAAGACGACGTGTTTCTGCTGCAGTCGGGCGAGACAAAGGTGGTGGGCAACAAAATTTTCGTCTATTTCGACGGCAACCACCGCCACCTGCGCGCGCAGATACGCGAGGGCGTGGCAGGCGTGTTGCTGAATTCCATGCTTTTCGGCGCCAATTTGCAGGAAATCGTATCCAATGCCGTGTTACTTAACCTGCCAGCCTGGTACACCAGCGGCCTTACGGCTTATTGCGGCGAAGAATGGACTGCGGAAGACGACAACCGCTTGCGCGATCTGCTGGAATCGGGCCGCTACAAAACCTTCGATAAACTCGTTCGGGAGCACCCGAGGTTTGGCGGACAAGCTTTTTGGTATTATATCAGCTTGCATTTCGGGCGCGGCACCATCAGCAACCTGTTGTACCTCACCCGCATCAACCGCAGCGTCGACAATGGCTTTTTTTATGTACTTGGGAACGGTTACCGCCGCACCACCGATTCCATGCTCGATTATTTCCGCAGGCGGTACAGCGAAGAAGCCAAGGGCCTTAAAAAGCCTGACGACAGTGGAAAGATAACGGTGAAAAACAGGAAGAAACTGCCGCTTTATCATGTAAGAATGAGCCCCGACGGCAAACGCCTGGCCTGGGTGAGCAACGACATCGGCAAATGGAAAGTGTATGTGTACGACCTCAAAGCCAAAAAAAGAACGCGCATCATGAAAGGTGGCGCCCGCAACGCCCTGCAAGCCACCGATTACAATTACCCCCAAATAGCCTGGAACCCCGACAACCAGAGGCTGGCCGTATTGTATGAGCGCCGCGACGTGCCGCGACTGGCCATGATTGATCCCGCTACAGGGAAAACAGAGCGCAGCAACCTCTCGCCTGAGTTCCAGCGGGTGTTTAGCATGGATTTTATCAGCTCCAGCGACATCGCCCTTTCCGCTGCCGTGAAAGGCTATTCCGACCTGTTTATCTACCGCACGATTACGCGCCAGACCGAGCGCATCACCAATGATTTTTGGGACGATCTGGATGCTTCCGTCCTGACCATTGACGGGCGCAAATCCTTGATTTTTAGCAGCAACAGGCTTGCCGATACGCTCACCACTCAAAGGCTTGACACCATTCTGCCCGTAGGCCAGTTCGATATTTTCCTCTACGACCTGGAAAGCCGCAGCCCGGAATTGGTGCGGCTCAGCGACACCCCGCTTTCCGACGAGCGCTTCGGTATTGGCATCGACAGCAGCCATTTCGTTTTTACCAGTGATGCCAGCGGCATCGCGAACC
>CAYVPM010000683.1:0-3126 GCA_964453475.1 uncultured Saprospiraceae bacterium
CAAATTTTATGATACGCGGGATGTTCTCCCCTGTGCAGGATGTTATCCAGGGGCATAGTGGCGCCTGGTATTTCTACGTAAACGAAGTTCGGATAATGTTCGGTGAACTGATTTATTTGCCCATACTTTGGCTTTTCTGGCTTACCGTAAAACGCCGAAGCCTGGGCAGGTTGGCGTTATGTTGCTGGATACTCGTTCCACTGCTCCTGCTATCCATGGCGGCGACGAAGCGCCCCAATTATTTATTGGTGGCAGCGCCCGGCGTTTTCCTGCTGACCGCGCTTTTTATGCGCTTTATCACGCTAAAATATCAGAAATCAACATTCTCAGGCGCCCTCCTCCGCTTGGTCTGGCTGGCATTCTTGATTTTGCCAATCCGGTATTCCATTGAAAGAACCAAGATTTTTTCAAACCGGGAAACCAACCCGATTTGGGTGCAAGGCCTTAAAGAATTGGCAAATAGAAAAAACGAGGATCCTGGCAAAATTTTAATTTTCAATGACCCTCATTACATTGAGGCCATGTTTTATACAGGATTCCCAGCTTACAGCTGGATGCCCATTGAAAAAGTGCGTGCTCTAAAAGCTTCAGGATGGCAAATTTATGAGCCCAAAGGCGGGAAGTATGTGCTCTGGTAAGGTTATAATTCTGTGAGCCTTTCGGCAGCAGCGTCGCTTGGGTTCAACAAAGCATTCCACACCACATCCTCCGGTACCGGCGCTTCCAGTTCGATGCGCTCGCCCGACATAGGATGCTCGAACGATAATTTCCAGGCATGCAGGTGGATGGAGCGGTCGGGGTTCTTGCGCCGGGCGCCGTATTTCACATCGCCTTTTATGGGGCAGCCAATAGCAGCCAATTGCACCCTGATTTGGTGGTGCTTCCCTGTAAGTGGTTTTATCTCAAGCAAATAGTAATTTTTGCTCTTGCCAATGAGCTTGTATTCCAGTTCGGAGCGCTCCGTGTCGGGCGTTTCTTCCGTATTTGCAAAGGCAATGTTTTTAGACTGGTTTTTTGAGAGGAAATGCAGCAAGGTGCCTGACTCCTGTGGTGGCTCGTTCTGTACAACTGCCAGGTAAATCTTCTCCACCGTGCGGTTGCGGAACTGATCGGTCAGGTCTGTCATCACGGCCTTGGTTTTGGCAAACAGCGCGATGCCGCTCACGGGGCGATCGAGGCGGTTGACCAGGTGCAGGGTGCGGCGGCAGCGCCTTTCCGCCTGGTCGAGCAGGCACTCGTCGCCCGTTTTGTCGGGCTGGGAAGCCAGGCCAGGCGGTTTGTTGCAGGCGATGAACAGATCGTTGTGTATTAATATGTCGAGCATAGAATTTTATTTAATCTCTTCGTAATCAATGTAGTCGCTGTCGTCGTCATCGTCGCGGCGCTTAATGTTGGATTTTTTATTGGAGCTGGGCGGAATGGGCTTGGTGACAAAAAATGGTTTAATGGCTTGGTAAAGCCATATTATTGCCAACAAGGTAAAAAGCCATTTTAAAAGCATCGTTTCTTATTATGCGGGGATTTATTTATCGCTTTTTCCGTTCGAAATAATATTTCAAAAACGGGTGACTGAATACTGCCACCAGGATGATCAACATGCCCAGATAAAAATTGGGATTCAAGTCTTTATCTTCCCGGAAAAGCAGCGCAGCCAATAGAACACCGTAAACGGGTTCAAGGTTGATGGTCAGGTTGGTGGCAAAGGCCGAAATATGGCGCATTGCCTGCAGCGACAAATAATAGGGCAACAACGTACAGCCCCATACCAGTACCAACAACCAAACCCAGTCCTGCGCACTTGGCAGGATCGGTGTCTCTGGCGATTGCCACAAAATGACAGGCAGAACGAGCGTACATAGGCAAGTTGCCGCAAAAAGCTCCACGATGGTCATAATAAGCGGTGGCGGCGGCATTTGATCCAGCACTTTTTTATTGAGGGAAGAAAATATTGCCCCCAGCAAGGCGCCAAAAGTACCAACGGCAAAGCCGACGCGCATGTCCCAATCGATATTGCCCACAACCAACGCCATGCCCGGCAGGATCAAAACGCCCAAGCCCAATTCATACCAGTTCATTTTTTTCTTCCGCAAAACCGGTTCTACCAGGGCCGCAAAAAAAGAGGTAGTGGCCATGGTCGCCACCGCCACCGACGCGTTTGACAGCTTGATGGCGCCGTAAAAACAAAGCCAGTGCAGACCTACCAGTAGGCCGATTAAGAACAAACGGGGGAAAACGCTTCGTGTAAGCCCTTCCCATTGCTTTTTAGGGATCAAAAAAAGCAGCGAAACCGTAGCCAACAACACGCGCCACCACACCAACGGCACTGCCTTCAGGGAAATCAGCTTGCCCAAAATAGCGGTGAAGCCCCAAATAAACACACAGAAGTGCAGGTAAAAATAGGCGCGGAGCTTGTCGGTCATGCCGCAAAAGTACACGACTTGTTCCCTTTCTGCTCCTTACCTTCGCAGCATACTTACTTTTCAATACCTTCAAACATGTTCCGCTGGATTAGTAAATTTATTCTTTGGCTGGTGGGCTGGAAAATTACCGGCCAATACCCGCATCATTTATCAAAAGTGGTGGTAGCCGTTGCGCCCCATACCTCTACCTGGGATTTCCCCATCGGGGTATTGGTGAACAGCGCCGGTCGCTGCAACGCGAATTACGTCGGGAAGCATACCCTGTTTCAGGGGCCTTTTGGTTTTATATTCCGCTGGTTGGGTGGCATCCCGGTCGACCGCAGTAAAAACCATAACTTCGTATCGGCCACCGTGGAGGCTTTTCAGCGGGAAAAGCGCTTCCACCTCGTCATAGCGCCGGAAGGCACGCGGAAAAAGGTGGAAAAATTTAAAACAGGTTTTTACCATATTGCCCGACTGGCAGGCGTACCCATCTGCCTTTGCAAATTTGATTTTGCCCAAAAAGAAGTGTTTTTCGACCCCGTGCTTTTCCAGCCGACTGATGATGAGGCAGCGGACCTGGCCTATATCTGGAATTATTTCAAGGGGGTTCGCGGGGGGAATCCGGAGCGGGGGATAGGTAGAGCATGAGAGGGTTTTTAAACACATAGACACAAAGGGACAAAGGACACATAGCTGATTACACATAGGTACATAATAGCCTCGG
>CAYVPM010000684.1:0-3126 GCA_964453475.1 uncultured Saprospiraceae bacterium
TTAGCTAATTATCACATTAAAAAAAATTATTTCAAGTTAAAAGAGCTCGTGCCCACCAGGTAGCCTTTGTTGTAGATTTCGACGGCGTACTTGCCTTTCACGAAATTCTGGCCTGGCTGCCATGCGCCGCAAACCTCGGTTTCTCCGTTGGAGTAGTTGCAGGTAGCGGTAGTGGTGTAGCGGTACTCTTCTTCTGCGCGCTTGTTTTGGGCAACACCTGAACCAAGGCTTTCGATGGCCAGAGGCGCGCCGGTTGGGTCAACGATGCGGAGGTAGAAAATCTCTTCGCCAGCAGGGACTACTTCATTTGCTTCCGTGATGAAGCAGATGTTCAGCTTGTCCACTTTTTTTGCTTTTGATTTGCTGCGCTCTTTGCCGTTGCCACGCACGTCAACACCTTTTGTGGTGATGTTCTTTACGCGGATGGCGGAGGCGATGTCCACCTTTTTGCTCAGCTTGTTGCGCTCGGCTTCGAGGGTTGTCTTCTCGGACACAAGAGCAGCCTTGGCAGTGCTTTCTTCCTGCAAACGGCCTTGCGTTTCGGTGAGCGAAGTGTTAAGCTGCTCGTTTTGGCCTGTCAGCTGGGTGTTGGTCTCTGTCAGGATACCGATTTCCTTTTTCAGGTTGTCGATCTGCGTGAGGTACTCGTTCTTCTGGCGCTCAAAGCTGGCCAGGGCGCTGCGGTAGTCCTTCTTGTCGCGGATCAAACCGGCAATCTGGGTTTTTTGGCCTTCCAGTTCGGAAAGTTGCTGGTTGATTTTCGCATCCAGTTCCGCGTTGATGCCTTTTTGTTGCTCCAGCTGGGTCACGGCTTCATTGTACTTGGCGTCCAGTTCGGTGAAGGCTTCCTTTTGCTGGGTGAGCTCCATTGTGGTGGCCTCCAGTTTGTTGCTGGTGTTGTATTTGTTCACCAAAAGGAATACGCACAGGCCGAGCAGTGCGGCAATGGCGACGCCCATAATGGTCGTGAGGCGTTTTTGGCTGCTGCCATCAGGAGTAGGACCGTAGTTCGGAGTTGAGGGCTGATTGAAATTGGTGGGTGTGTTCATAATTAAATTAAGTTGAAAGGTTTGTTCTATTGAAATGTATGTCGAAGACTTAAATTCATAGGCGACCTCTCGGGTGAAAATTGTTGATTTAGTGAATAGCCGAATGTTATCGACTGTTGTTTGAAAATATGATGGTAAAACCGATTTTTGAGGTGAAATATTGCCCTCAATTTTCAGAAAAAATTTTGATAAATTATTTAAAATTTTCCTAACTTACTGATTATCAACATTAAAATTTTACAAACAATCCAAAATAGCCGCATATCTAAAGTTGGGCAAATGTTGAATTGGCTGGAAACCCTAACTTTGCCTTACCTTGATTCTATCCAAAAGCTTTCTCAGGGGAAACCCCTAGAATTATTGTTCACCATTCCAACATCCAACTGCCCATGTCTGCATTTGACGCATTTGATCTGTACAATATCCTGTTCATCGATATAGAGACGGCGCCCGTGGTGGCCGACTTTGAAGAATTGAGCGAAGAAATGCAGGAATTATGGGGCATTAAATGCCGCAGCATCCTGCGCAGGCCGGAAGAAGAGGTTCAATTCGATGAAATGGCAGAGCTGTTCAACACCCGCGCAGGCATTTATTCGGAATTTGGCAAAATCATCTGTATTTCGGTCGGCTTCCTAACCAAGCAACCCGACGGCAGCGAACCCATCCTGCGCCTCAAGTCGTACAGCAACCACGTGGAAGCAGCCCTGCTTGACGATTTCGCCGACCTGCTCGGCCGCCACTTCAACAATCCCGATAAGTTTGCGGTTTGTGGCCATAATATAAAGGAGTTCGATGTGCCTTACATTTGCCGCCGCTCCCTCGTCAACCAACTCCAACTCCCCCGGATGCTCGACATTGCCGGCAAAAAGCCTTGGGAAACCAAACACCTGCTCGACACCTTGGAAATGTGGAAATTCGGCGATATCAAGAACTACACCTCCCTGCGGCTGCTGGCAGCCCTTTTCGATATCCCTTCCCCCAAAGACGATATCAGCGGCGCCGATGTGGGTCGCGTATACTGGGAAGACCGGGACCTCGACCGCATCGCTACTTATTGCGAAAAGGACGTGCTGGCCACCGTGCAGCTTTTCCTGAAACTGAAACGCCTTCCGCTCCTTAAAGAATCCCAGGTCGTTTCCGTCCGCAACTGAATTCAAGTTGGCAAGTTTGCAAGTTGGCAAGTTTGCAAGAGGCAAGTTTGCAAAGGGCAAGTGGGCAAATTATCAAATCATCAAATTATCGAATTATCAAATTAAAATGATTAGCAAACAACACCTCATTGCCCCTTCCATGCTCGCCGCCGATTTCACCCGGCTCGCCGAGGAAATAGACATGGTGAACCGCTCCGAAGCCGACTGGTTCCACCTGGATGTTATGGACGGGAGGTTTGTGCCCAACATCAGTTTCGGCATGTTCATCATCGAAGCGATGAGCAAATTGACCAAAAAACCACTCGATGTGCACCTGATGATCCTGGAGCCGGAAAAATACGTTGAAGCCTTTCGCAAATCCGGCGCCGACATTATTACCGTCCACTATGAAGCATGCCCCCACCTGCACCGAACGGTACATCAAATAAAGGAAACGGGTGCAAAAGCAGGTGTTGCGCTCAACCCACACACACCCGTGACGGTGCTGGAAGATTTGCTGGAGGATATTGACATGGTTTGTATGATGTCGGTAAATCCCGGTTTCGGCGGTCAAAAATTTATTTACCATACCCTTGCCAAGGTTCGGAAGCTTCGGGAAATGATCACTTCAGCCAATGCCCAAACGTTGATCGAGATTGACGGCGGCGTAGGTCTGCAGAATGCCGAGAGCCTGTTGCAGGCTGGTGCGGACGTTTTGGTGGCCGGCAGCAGTGTTTTTGCTACCAAGGATCCCATGGCAACTATTGGCCAGTTGAAGGCGTTTAAGGCGGAGTTTGACTTTTAAGGGATGAAAAAAATTGACAAGTACCTGCTGACCAGCTTTATCGGGCCATTTGTGGTGTCGTTTGGCATCGCCTTGTTTGTGCTGGTGATGCAGTTTTTATGGTTGTATATCGATGAAATCGCGGGTAAGGGGGTAAGCATAC
>CAYVPM010000685.1:0-3125 GCA_964453475.1 uncultured Saprospiraceae bacterium
GGGCTGTGAACGAATTTCTTGGGTGAACAACAGCCGAAGCGAAATCTGGCCTTACCACTCACTCCGCCGTGGCGCGCGGTGAAAACACCGCGCACGGCGGGGGCGTATCGTAAGGGGGAGACCACGCGAGGCGAAAATGTCGCCAAACTTTTGTTCGATTTTCTTGGCCAAGACCTCGTAGGTTTTCCAAACCCTACGAGGCCTAAGCGCTCGAACGAAATTAAAATCGGTTCGTTTTTCGCAGCCAGGCCTTTGTCGGCTCAGCTGACAGAAATACTCGGTACGAAGCGGAAGCTTCCACGGCAGCCTGCGTTGGTTAGAATGATCTGTTGGCGGCTTGGCTTCAGTGCTTAGATTTAAGATTGGTCTATGCAGGAGCTGGAACACCACGCAGGTCAGAAATACCAAACTATACAATTGTTATCGCGAGTGCAAATTCAAAGGCGCATTGATACATTTCAGTACTGCCAGCAATTCCTTCAGATGCGGCTGAACAGCCGAGTTGCCCAATGCCAAATTGGTGACCCGTAGCAATTCTTTGATATCTGGGTCAGGCGAAAGGTAGGACATCACTGTTTTGTCTACGCAATTGCTCAGGGCGCTGATTTTTGTAGTACCCAATGAAGGTTTCAGGCCCACAAAAATGTGCAACTTCAATGCCTCGACCAACAAAGGATTAGCCGGTTTTCCATTGGCATCCAACGGGTTGGTGCCGGGTTTGCAGTCCAAGTCGACGGTAGCCTTTTTAAATGCCAGGCCTGTCGGAACAGTTCCGGTATGCGGTAGCCACTGAATAATACAATCGGCTCGGCCGACAGGAATCGTCAAGGTGCTATTGCTCATCCCGATCGTGATCGGCAATATTGTTTCGATAGTGGGCGCTGTGTTTCTGGTAATTATTTGCGTACACTTGCTGCTGTTGCCGCAGTCATCTATCGCCTGAAAGTGACGTTCTACGATGCAATACCAGTCGCAATAGCCAGATGCAAATACGTCATGTCGGCTGAAATCGAGACTGGGATCACAATTATCTTTTGCTGTTACCATCCCGGTGGCTGTGACAGTGGTATCAGAAGAGACAGTGATATGCGCCGGGCAGTTGATGGTCGGCGCTATTTCATCTTTCACTATGATCTTCTGGGTGCAGCTGCTGGTGTTGCCGTTGATATCGCGCGCCGTCCACGACCGGATGATGATAAGTTCTGCTGTACAATCGCCAGCGGTGGTTGCATCAACATAAGTCAAGGGCTCCAGGGTGAAATTATCTGTGGCATCGGCAAATCCAGTTGTATTGGGGGCTGTTGATGTCTCGCAACTGATTGTTCCAATTGCAGGGCAGGTGATACGCGGTTTTTCTACATCTTGCACGGTTACGGTAAATTTACATGTATGCAGCGGGTTTTGAGGGTTCCAATAATCCTTCCCCCGGCATGTTACGGTAGTGGAGCCAATTGGGAAAAAGGCGCCGGAAGCAGGAGTAATTGTTACCGCTCCACTTTCTATTGGGCAGTCGGGTCTGAACTTGGGCATGCTTAGCGTTACATGAGCGCCACTCTTACCCGGCGTATTATTTATTACAATGTTTGGCGGGCATTTTAAAAAAGAAGTAGAAATGCCATTTGTCCTGGAATACGATAAATAGATATCATATCCACCAGCACCTTTATTTAAATCATTGGGATCGCGATACCACTGAGAAGGAGCGTTTTCAATATTCCCCGGTCCATTGAGTATGCTGGAAAGGTCGGCAACCAATGCTAATTCAATTGGAATCATGGCCTTACCTACGTTGAATACGAATCCTATAGGTTTTTCAATGTCAAATTCTGTGAAAACTTTTGCCATGCTTTCAAAATCGTCTTTAATGGTTCCAATCGCCAATTCAAAAAAATTGCCCTTTCCTGGTTGCCACATAATATCTAAGTCTGATATTGGCACCCCTTCTTCTTTGTCAGTACTGTAGTACATAAAAATATAATCCCCCTTATTTGGATCAGTAGCTCCACTATTTGTGCCTCGGTTCAAATCACAGGGCTCATTTCCACACATATTGCTAGATACTGGCATATATTTTGGCGGCGTAATGCGGCTATTGATTTGAATCTTAAAGGCAGTAATAGGGCTTTTACAAGGGTCTCGTTTGTACCATAGGAAAATATCGTCCCCATCAGCACCTCGATTTAAATCTTTTTCAATCCTGGTATATCCTTCAGGAACAGCTCCAGTGCCATAAGCTAAAAAAACATCCGTAATCGGTGGGATATATTGATTGTCACTTTCGGTCTCTACAATTTCTATCTGGCCATCGGATTCGACATTGGAGATGACCACACTGCTTCTTCCATCTGATAAACTATTTACGGAAAAGCCGGGCTTCACCCAATTATCCTTCGCAAGGCCAGGAAAGGCCTTTGGTAATATAGATATTTCCCTTCCTATACTGTCTGATAGCTCATTCAACCTATATTCCCACTTCCCATTATTCATAAACTTAAGTCTATCATACCGAGCATAACCACCTCTAACCTCTGCAACACCTGAATAAAGTTTCCCTTCTTGAAGAAAAGATATTGAGCTTAAGCCATTATCATTAACCACTTTAATTAACTCCCAATTATCATGAGGACGGAAAGTTTTGGACCTGCACGCTAAGCCACTTTTACCATAGCCATTAAACCAAAGATAATAGTATTCACCTACCTTGGCAGCAGTAAGTTCATCAATATCATTTGTGGCTTCATATTTTTTTCCATTGACGTCTATACAAGCGTTCATTTTCCCCATGTATGCAGGTACATTAGGTTTTGAGACATCATAAAAAAGAACAGCTTGTCCTCCATTTCCCCTTTTAAACGGATATGCTAATGCCTTTCCGGCACTTTTAAAGAAGTTCTCCCAGGAGCCGCCATCGAATAAGTTATTAAATTTATCAGATGTCGGACACCAATTTTGGCCGGCAATAATTACCGTATTGCCAACACGGCGCAGATCACCCGGGTGATTAAACCCTCCTGCAGGATGTGCATTGTTCAAAATATCCCACCAGATCACTTGACCACGTGTATTTCCTGGTATCAATTTCGCAACGAAGACTATTCCACCCTCGTTGGCTTGATCGGAATACC
>CAYVPM010000686.1:0-3120 GCA_964453475.1 uncultured Saprospiraceae bacterium
GCAAACTTTCAATGGGTTTAGGGCAGGCATTTGATATTTTTAAAGAAAATACCGGGTTCTCCGGTGGGGCCTGGGCATCTAATATGGCCTGCTGTAAATCGGGGGGCAGTGGTTTGTCTTTTACCAGTGCCTGGAAATCAGCACCCGTTTCGATCCACCACGCCAACAATTTGATCTCCAATGCGCTTAGTTGCGACTTCCCGGAAGGCGGCATGTGGTCGTCGTGGTGGAGCGGCAATCGAATGCGCAAGAGCATGTTGCTGCTGTCTGGTTGTCCCTGCACTATTATTTTACCATGCTTGCCGCCTGCTGCAATGCCTTCTTCGCTGGTAAGGAGAAGTTTTCCTTTTTGTTTTTCCGGCCGATGGCAGGACACACATTTTTCCTGCAAAATGGGCTGGATAATACTTTTGAAAATGGGTGTTTCGGGACTGAAAACCGGAGTTGGTGTAGAAATTGCCGGATTTTCTGTTGTTTTCGCCTCAAACAAATACCCTGAACCGTGCGTCAGGCTCCCGCCAAAATGACCTGTTGCCGTCAGCGCCAAAACGGCAAGTGAAAAAAGCGGGAAGTACCACCGGCTGTCCTTCAACACCCACAGCAGTCCAAAAAGCCCCAGCGTCCCGATGCCCCACCAGCGGTGTTTTTCTAACAATGCTTCTTCGTAACCTCCCTCTTCTGCCAACATCCATCCACTCAAGGCACTCAAAACTGCTGCGCCCAGGCCCAACAAGATTGCCATTCGAATGGCAGGTTTTAACTGGGCATGCCCAAGCCAGCGCGCCATACATTCCAGCACAAATGCCAGTAGCAAAATCCCGATGGGCAGGTGGACGAGTAAAGGATGGAAATGACCAATCATTTTTCTAAAATAAAATTAGGGAACGTGGTAATGTGCGAATCGAGCTTCGGGCCAGTGCTGAGGTTATTGAAAAACGATTTCGTCCAAAAACAGCCAGGCAGGGCTTCCGGCGCCGGGGTGGCCTGGGGGCAAATTGCCGAACGGCTCCATTGTAATCCGGAGTTTTCGGGTATTCATGCGCTTTAGGGGAATACTGACATAGTTGGCATAATCAACCTTTGGGGCAATCTGTTCCGAGGAATCAGTAGCAGTCCAAAAACCTATTTCGACCCAGCTTCCGCCTTGAATTTGCCCTTCGATCATTACTTTTTTAAAGGGCAAAATCCAGGAGTTATAATCAGACAAGGTGCTGATTATCAAATTCTTACAGGATATATTATCAGAAAAATAAGCTTCTGTAGTCACGGTGTCTCCTGAAAAGCCCAGCCAGTTTCCATCATGGATGTTTGAGCCGCCTTTTTTCAGGTCGAACAAGGAGGCTGCGCCCTGTCCCGGATAATTTTTATGGGCCGCCTTGTACAATTTCATGCTGTCGGGACGGTGCTTGACTGCGGTATAATGCCGCGTTGCCACATCGCTTGGTAAAAAATCCGGGTGGTATGAAATCGCTTTTATCGTCGAAGATGTATTGATCTTCAGGGGTAGGGTATAGGTGGCAGCTTGAACACTAGGGCTTTCCATGAAGGAATAGTGAATCGTCGCATTTTCCAGCGCGAACTCCATCGCAACGGTGGTTTTGCCCTTAAAAAAAACATCGCCGGATGTGAACCTTGGCGGCGCCAGTTGCAACAACTGGCCGTAAACCATCGTCGGTAAAAAACAGAGAAGCAGGTAGCGCATCTTATACACGGCTTAATTTTATCGGGTAAACCTGATCGCTGTTCCATTGTGCAACATACAGGTTTTCATCCCGGTCAATCAATACATCGTGAGGATGTTTGAAAGCGCGAATGGTTTGATACATCGGCATTAACGCTCCGCCTGCGTCATATCGCGGGGTACTGGCGGCAGGCGTGGAGACGACCTTGTTGTTTTTATCCAGTATACAAACGAAACCAGTGCCGCTGTCCCAAGGCAATTGACTAATGAGCACTGCGAAAAAAACGTTTTCGCCCTTGACCACAGGACGGCAAATGTAGGCCCCCGGCAAGGGGGTGGTTTCTAGCAATTTGCCGTCCATGCTGAAACTTTGCAGTTTGTTGTCGGCACGGGAACTGACAAGCCAGCCCGGTGCTACATGATTGCGGGTATCGAGGGCGATTCCGTGGGCGTTTTTCAAATATTTGGGTCCGCCAAAAATATTTTTCAGTTCTCCTTTTGGGCCATAGTGGATGATGTAATCCTTTCCATACCCGTCGGCTACAAAAACATCGCCGCTGGGTGAAATGGCTGTTTCCGTCGGACGGAATTCGTCTTTGGTTTGATACAATTTGGAGTCCCCCGGCCAGTCGAATGTTTGCAACACCTTCCCCTCCAGCGTTGTTTTTACCACCTGGTGGAGGCCGGGATCGGTGATATAGAGAAATTCCTCCCCATTTTCATCGTGCAATGTAAGGCCATGCGCGCCAGGGTACTCGTGGCCCCATGCGCCTGCCACCTTGCCGTCTTTGTTGAAGATCAGGATGTTATTGCGGGTGTCGTCGGTGGTCATAAAAATACGGCCCGACTTGTCGAGCACCATTTCATGGCAGTTTTTTACCGGAAAGGCGCCAGGGTCTGCCTTGCACCAGTTTTGATCGATGCGGTATTGAAAATTGCCTTGCCCGAGGATGGGTTCAGGTTTTGCGCCGAAGGCAAAGCCGGTTGTGATGATGGCACTGCTTTTAATGAATGTCCTTCGTTTCATGAATGCTGGTTTTGAAAAAACTCAACTCAATATTCCCCGCACCACCTCCCCGCTCACATCCGTCAGCCTGAACCGCCGGCCCTGGGTGCGAAACACAAAACGTTCGTGGTCAATACCAAACAAGTGCAACAGGGTCGCCTGAAAATCATGCACATGCACGGGATCTCGGACGACATTGTACCCGAACTCATCCGTTTCACCATACGTAATGCCAGGTTTGATGCCCGCGCCTGCCATCCAGATCGTAAAGCAACGCGGGTGATGGTCGCGGCCATAATTGTCGGTCATCAGCCCCTGGCTGTAATTGGTGCGCCCAAATTCACCGCCCCAAATCACCAGGGTGTCTTCCAGCAAACCCCGCTGTTTCAAGTCTGTCACCAGTGCTGCAGAAGCCTGATCAACGTCCTATGCC
>CAYVPM010000687.1:0-3119 GCA_964453475.1 uncultured Saprospiraceae bacterium
GTTGGTGAGGTAGCCGTAATAATGCACCTGCACCGCCTCGTTTTCCTGAACCGGCTTGCCCCTGCCATTTTCCACGATAAGGTATTTCAAACCGGATTTGGTTATTTTTAGTTCCTTGTCCAAATTGCCGGCAACGTAGTCTTTCACCCGTTGCTCTACAATTCCTTTGATGGTTGCGGCCAATGCGGCTAGTCTTTCCTGTTCTTTCATTTTTTCTTCAACGTTGACAATATGGTCTAACGCGATTTCAAAACGAAGTTCCTTGTTGCTTTCATAACCTTTCGGCAAAAAGCGGCGCATGGTAGAGTCTACAGTTTGGAAAATTGTGGCGCTATCGCCCACACCCATAAGCAGGGCGGCATCCATCAGGGGTGGATAGTGGTTTAAGGTTGCCCCGGCAGGCGGGATGTCGAACTTGTAAGCGCCGCCCAGGTTTTTCCTGGAACTGCTCAGCAGGGTGTCGCCAACAAAAATATTGACATAGGCGCGTATGGTCTCACCGCGCTGCGCTTTTTTGCCACCTTTGCTGATATGGTGGTAAAAGCGGTAGCCGTGTTCGGTAGTGATTGCCGGCGTTTGGGCGTCAAGGCTTAGACTCAGCAATAAAACACCCAAAAATAGTTTGATTTTCAACATGTTGCGTTTTTTTGCAATGATGGAGATCACATGCTCCGGATTAGATAAAAGGCTCGTGTTGGATAAAAACAGGGCAACGCTATTTAAGTTCGATGTAAAAAACCAGGTCTGAACTGGCCGGGATAGGGCCGATTTCCTCATCACCGTATCCAAGCCCGCTTGGGATAAACAATATGGCTTTTCCCCCTCTGTTCAATAATTTCATGCCCTCATTGAAACCTGGGACAAGGATTCCGACTTCAAAAGGGATTGACGCCCCGCGTTCGAAGGAGTTGTCGAACATGGTGCCGTCAGATTTTAACACGCCGTAGTAGTGCGTTTCGATCATATCACCGTCTTTTATGGCAGCTCCGGAGCCTTGTTCGAGTACCACATATTCGAGCCCGGATGCAGTTTTTTTCAATGTAGGCCCCAATTTATTGGCTTTGTAATCGGCCAATGTCTTGGATGTTAAAGCTCCAACTGCCACACCTCGCCCCTTAACTACTTCCATTTCCTTTTCCTCCTGTGTCTTACGGGCGGCAAGGAATTCTGGTGTTGGCACGTCCACGACCTTCACCTCATAACGGATCACTTTGACCTCACCGAGTTCTTTAGGGATAGCACGTGCCATGAAAGAATCCACGGGTTGAATAACCGTTGCACTGTCGCCTTTGGTCATGAGGAACAATGCCTCAAAAACTGCAGGGATTTTCCTTTTCATTTCTGAGGAATCGGGGATTTCAATTTCTCGGGGCCCGCCGTTGTCGCGTTGTGTGCCTTGAATCAGCGAATCATTAATCCAGGTATCCACATCAAGCAGAACGGTTTGACCATAAGTAATATTTGGACCTTGATTGCTGGTGTGGACGTAAACAGTGCTGCCTTGTTTGGTAATAATGGCAGGCTTTTGGGCCATTAGCCCGGCGCCTAGTAATAAAAAACCGAATAATATCCTGATTTTCAACATGATATGTTTTTTACAAATTTGATTTTTTTGATAAATATAGGCTATTCCAAATTTCAGCGATTGTTTCGGCAGGGCAGGGTAGCGGCAAAAATTTCTACTTGCTTATTTGCCTGACTACGAATAGTGCTCAGGCCAGGGAATGTGAAATGGCAAGTTTCAGGCCGCCAGTTCAAAGCCATAAATGGTCTTTGGCCTGGCGACCTGAAAGCTGATCAGCTTTAGAGGCAGCTCCTAATTAAGCTTTATTATTCCAGTCCGATGTAAAACACCAGGTCAGATTTTGCCGGAATTGGACCATTTTCCGCTTCACCATACGCGAGCGAAAAAGGGATAAACAGGATGGCTTTTCCACCTTTGTTCAGCAATTTCATGCCTTCGTTGAAGCCTGGCACGAGTGCGCCAACCTGGAATGGGGCCGCGCCGCCACGGTCGAAAGAGTTGTCGAACATGGTGCCATTGGCTTTCAGTACACCGTAGTAGTTGGTCGGTACATTGTCGCCATCTTTGATTGGGGCGCCTGTACCTTGTTCAATTATTACGTACTCAAGCCCGGAAGCAGTTTTTTGCAGTTTGTCGCCAAGCTTTTTGGCTTTGTAATCTGCCAATGTTGTCGCAACTGTAGCAGCGACTTCTACACCTTGTGCTTTTACGCCTTCCATTTTTTGCATTTCTTCTGCTTCGCGGGCAGCAATTTTTTCCGGCGTGAGGATGTCGACGACTTTTACCTCGTAGCGAATGGTCTTTACATCACCGAATTCTTTCGGTATTCCGCGTGCCATTATGGAATCCACCGGTTGAATCACGGTAGCGCTGTCGCCATTGGCCATCATCAGCAGTGCTTCAAAAACAGCAGGTACTTTTGCTTTCATCTGGCTTGAATCCGGGATGGCTACTTCGCGTGGGCCACCGTTGTCGCGCATGGTGCTTTGGATAAGGGAGTCGTTCAACCAGGTGTTGACATTGATCAGCACCGTTTGGCCGTAAGTTACTTTTGGGCCTGAGTTGTTGGTGTGGATGGTGACGGTGTTGCCACCTTTGGTCTTAACAGGGCCGCCTTTTTCGCAGGCGATTTGGGCAAGAGACAGGGCTATGATAGCCACGAATAAGAGATTCCGCATTTTTAAGTTGATAATGTGAAAATTTGACAATGTGAGCGTAATGGCTTGGGTGCTAACTGGCGAGCAGTTTGTCTTTTATTTCTGGGAGTATTTTCCTGAATTTTTCAATGGTGTCTTTCAGGCTGCTGTGCGAATAGGCGCCTGAGGCATTTTTATGCCCGCCGCCGTTGAAGTGTTTTTTGCAAATTTCCTGCACATCGAGGTCGCCTTTGGAGCGCAGGCTTAGTTTTACCACCGTCGGCTGGTTGTGAATAAATGCTGCAAGCCGAACATCCCGGATACTGAGCAAATAATTTACGATGCCTTCTGTGTCGCCGCGTTGGATGCTGAACATCTCGTAGTCTTTTTTGGAAAGCCAGATCATAGCAGTGCGGTATTCGGGCCAGTATTCCATGCGGTTTGACAGGCAGTGCCCC
>CAYVPM010000688.1:0-3109 GCA_964453475.1 uncultured Saprospiraceae bacterium
CATTTCCTTTACGGCCGTCATGGCTGGGTGTAACCCGACCTGACTACCTGATGCCAAAGTGTTGTCGAGCGGGATAAAGGCATTCTCCTCAATATGGGTAGTGGGGCGTAGCTCAACGTACCGGTCATAATTGGCGGCGGGAATAATCATATTCAATCCGTCATTTCCGCCTTTTAGCTGTATCAGCACCAATACCCTGTCCTGTATCCCATCGCAGTCGGCCAGGATTTTGGCCATACGTGTATTGGCGAAGGGGCGCATGGCATGTCCATTAACGGCAATTGAAGTGACACCGGCCACCGGTAAGAACTTGAGGAAATTTCTCCGTTTCATAAGCAGAAATGTTAGCAGGTAAAGGTTGGCGGCCGATGGGAGAAACCTTATTAGAGGGTTTTCGTTGTAAAGGTTTAATAGAACTGGGATATTTTTTAGTTTTTTTTGAAAAAAGTTTTGAAAATCAATTTTCAGCAAATGGAAAAGCCCAGAGGACGGTTGTCCGCTGGGCTTTCACAGGCTATATTGCTACCACCCGTGTGTCAAATAATCTTCCTTCCGTTTGTGAACATTTCAATTCCTGCGAATACCCATGCTCACTGGTACAAAAGTAGGGACGAAGACTATGCGTCAGGTTTGTATTTGTGTCAAATTGGTTTGTTATGGTTGCAATTGGCCATAAAAAACAGGAAATAATCCGGGATTAAACCTCACTGGGCGATTTTCCGAACTTTTCTTTGAAAGCAGTAGAGAAGTGTTTGGGATTTATAAAGCCAACCTTCCAAGCCACTTCACTTACGTTGCCGGCGCCGTTGCGTAACAATTCCATTGCGCGTTCGAGACGGTAATTTCGAAGGTACTCAGATACCGCAGACCCTGTCAGTGCTGTTAGCTTTCTATGCAGCTGTGATCGACTCATGCTTAGTCGTTGGGCTATTTCGGCAGGTGTTATCCTGTCATTGTCGATCTCTGCTTCAACGATTTCTTTAAATTGGGTCAAGAACTGGCGATCAAGAAGCCCAAGTTCGCTTTTTAAAGCAGAAGGCCCTGCAGAAGGCTGATCAGAAGGCATCGCGATCGCGCCTTGCCCAGCACCTTGATATTTGTAGGTTTCTTGTAATCGCCGGCGATTTTCCAACAAATTGCTCAGCCAGGCGTAAAGCTCCTCGGTTTGGAATGGCTTACCCAAATAAGCGTCTGCCCCTAGTTCAATTCCTGTAAGCCTGCTTTCGAGCTCAGTTTTTGCTGTAAGCATCAGGAAGGGTATATGGCTCGTCCTGATATCGTTTTTTAGCGCCTTCAAAAGGCCAAGCCCGTCGAGTAGCGGCATCATAAGGTCCGATACCACGATATCCGGCACGCGTTCCAATGCCAATCCTACAGCCTCCTGGCCGTCAACGGCTTCCAAAACCTCATATTTCTCCTGCAAGGTTTTCGAAATAAAATGCCGCAATTCTCCGTTGTCTTCAGCCAGTAACAGCAACGGGCGTTCCCTACTTTCATTGGTTTCAGCCACTTGGCTTGTCGTTTCTGCTGCAGTCTCCACTGGTTTGATGCCCAAAACATTAGCATCTGCAACATTTGCGGGCGCTGACATGCCGACCATGGGCAACCAAAGCCTGAAGGTCGTGCTGGTTCCTTCCTCACTCTCGGCTTCAATCCTTCCGCCCATCAATTCTGCCAGCTCCCGGCACAAAGCCAAGCCAATACCCGTACTGGCCAACTCTGGTTCCTTGTTCTCTCCTCTGGAAAAATAACGGTCAAATATTTTTGGCATGTCCGTCGCCGAAATTCCCTGCCCCGAGTTGAAAACCTTCAGCACAAACCAGTTATCCTGCGCTACCTTCCAACTCATTTCAACCTTTCCACCTTGGGGCGTAAATTTCATGGCATTCGAAAGCAAATTCGATGCAATTTTCCCCAATTTATCGGCATCAAATTTAAAAGGAGGGACAAAGACATCGTCCGGATCGAACACGAAGGAGATGTTCTTTGATTGAGCATTTACGGCAAAGGTATTTGCCGTTGTCTCCAAAATCACCGCCACCTGCCACAGGCGGTTCTCAGCTTGCATCCCCCCGCCTTCCAATTTTGCCAAATCGAGGAGTTGGTTGACGATCAACAGCAATTTTTGACTGTTGGCTTCAGCAATCCGGACATTGGGCAGCCAGTTTTTTGCCGATGGATTTTGCAGGATTTGGCGAAGGGGCTCGAGAATGAGGGTGATGGGGGTGCGCAGCTCGTGGGTGAGGTTATTGAAAAAATTGGTTTTCATTTGCTCAATCGCCTTTACGCGTACAGCTTCACGTTGCTCGAATGCAAGTTGTTCTTGTATTTGGATGCGTCGCACCTGGAAACGATAAACTGTCCAGACCAAGAATACAACGACCTGGCCGTAAACCAGGCAAGCAAGGCTGGACTTCCACCATGGCGCCAGGATCGTTATATTAAGCCTTTCAGTGTCGCCCGTCCAAATGCCATGCGCCCCCCCTGTGCGCACTTCAAAAACATATTTTCCGGGAGACAAGTTCGAAAAAGTTGTACTGTGTTCATTTGTAGCCTCCGACCACTCGTTGAGGGTTCCAATCATCCTATACCGGTACTGGTTTTTTTGCGGCGTTGAAAAATCCATTGCAGAAAAGTCAATGGTAATATGGTTTTGATTGTAAGGAAGGGTTATGGCCGATTCTTGACCTGAGGTTCCGGGGCTCCAACCCTGTCCAGATGGTATAAGCTTGCCATTTACCTTAATGGCCGTTATTTGAACGGGCGGGGGAGGGCCTTCTGTTTTTATCAAGGAAGGGTCAAAAATGCTAAGCCCATTTACCCCTCCAAAATACATAGTCCCATTTGGGGCTTTGGCATAACTGGTCGTATTAAACTCATTGTCTTGCAAACCATCTGCAGCGGAATAGTTCTCAAAAAAATTGGTAATGACATTAAATTTTGAAATACCCGAGTTCGTGCTAAGCCACAGACAGCCTTGCTCATCTTGAAGGATGCCGTAAACAACATCATTGGGCAGGCCGTCTGCTGGCGTGAAATGACGGCAATTTCCTGTTTCCTTATCCAGCAAGTTAAGCCCTCCACCCTTGGTACCCACCCACAAGAACCT
>CAYVPM010000689.1:0-3108 GCA_964453475.1 uncultured Saprospiraceae bacterium
GCTGTTTTGGGGCAAACACATTGCACTGAAGCACATATTTACCCCGACACGCTTTGCAATACCAATGCACTTTGGTCGGGCGCCAGCCTGGCAGTGCGCAGCATCTGCAATTCCGATTCCATAAGGTTTGTCATAAAAAACGTGGGGACAGGCAACATGAGCACCCTTACCAACTACATCGTCGTGGAAGATGCTGTCATGCTCATGCAGGCGCCTATGCCGCTGCTGAACGCGGGCGATTCCATCATCGTGTCGTTTCCGGCAAACGGCAGCACCTGGTGGGTTGAAGTGGGGCAGGAAGCCTATCACCCATATCCGCAACCGGCTTCCCTTTCGATTGAAGGATGTACCACCAGCATTTCATTTTCAACAGGTTATGTAAACCAATTTCAACTTGGCGACCACAGCGAATCCATTGATATTGACTGTACAGCCAATATCGGATCGTACGACCCTAATGATAAACAGGGCTACCCAATCGGCTACGGGGCGGCGCATTACGTCCGCCCCGGCACCGAGATCGAGTATATGATCCGTTTTCAGAACACGGGCACGGATACAGCTTTCACGGTGCGCATCATCGACACCTTGTCTACCTGGCTCGACCCCGCTTCGGTGAAATTCGGCGCCAGCAGCCACCCTTACCGTTACGATCTGTGTGGGGAAGGCATCGTGCATTTTATTTTTGAGGACATCATGCTGCCCGATTCCAACGTGAACGAACCGGCATCGCACGGTTTTGTGAAATTCAAGGTCCAGCCGCGCAGTAACGCCCCGCTGGAATCCGTGATCGAAAATTCAGCAGCCATTTATTTCGATTTCAATGATCCGGTAATCACCAACACGACTTTCCACCGCCTCGGCGAAAATTTTGTGACCGTGGGCTTGTGGCATCCAAGTATTCCCCAAGCGCAAGTGACTGCAAGCCCGAATCCGTTTGGCGAAGAGACATTGTTGGAGGTTAAAGGTTTGCTCAACCAGCAGCCTTTACAGTTACAAGTGTTTGATTTTAAAGGAAATGAAATACGGTCAATGGAATCTGACAACACTATGTTCCGGTTGAAAAAAGTTGACTGGCCTGCGGGCGTATATTTCTTCAAAATCACCCAAGAGGGGAAAATAGTAGGCTCTGGCAAGTTGATTGTGCAGTAATTCCGCAACCTTTATCCAAATTGAAGGTTAATTTCTTGGCAAACAATTTAATTCCCGCTTGTCGGGTGTAACTTTGTGCGTCTTTCACAGTCGAAGTGACAGGTTTGAAAGCCGGTACTAAAGCCGGATTTTTCCACAATCAAATATACAGTTATGACTGACACACTATTGTTCCTCAATTCTTTGGGCGGCACCGAGATCATGCTCATCTTTCTCGTGGTCGTATTGCTGTTCGGCGGCCAAAAGATTCCTGAGCTCATGCGTGGCCTTGGCCGCGGTATCCGCGAGTTCAACAACGCCAAAAACTCGGTGGAAGATGAGTTCCGCCAGGGCATGCGCGACGCAGAGAAAAAAAAGATCGACAATTGATCTAGGGGCTTTAACCGCCGCCGGTATGGCGGGTGAGCACTGGGCAAATATCATTTGCAGACATGACTCATGCGGATGAGGGGTAAAACGCAGAATCTAGTTTTACACCTGTTTCGCATGAGTCATTCTTATTTTCTTGAAGCCATAATATTGTACAAACCGGAAGCATACACGCCCTGAAGGGCTGCTTCCCGACCGTGTGAACGCGGTGGCGCCTACCCAAACATTAGAAGGGTATATCCTCATCATTCATCCGCGAAGCCCTTGTCACCACGCTGGGTTGGAAAGGGCCTGCCAAGGGGGCATCAAATCCGGAAAATGCGGGATCGTCCAGGTTGCTGAACTTGGCAAAGGTGTCGGTAAACTTCAACTTTATCGTGTCCAAGGCCCCGTGCCGGTGTTTGGCGATGATAAATTCAGCGACTCCTTTCAGGCTTTGGCCGCTTTCGTCTTCCAGGATTTGGTAGTATTCGGGGCGGTAGATGAAGGCCACCATATCTGCGTCCTGCTCGATGCTGTTGTGCACGATAATGTCGTTCGCCACAAAATTGTGGTTGCCGGGGATGGTCGCGTCGTACACATCTGCTTCGCCTGCGGGCGTGATGGACAAAATTTCATCCCAGAAAATATCGGACGTTGCCAGTCGGCTGATAGGATCGAAGGGCAAAACTTCGAACAAGCGCTGCATACGATCTCTGGAGATACCGCGTTTGAAGAGCGCTGAGCCGCAATATTGTGCACCCATCCTTGTCTGGACTTCCCGCCATCCTATTCCCGCAGTTTGTTTGCAGGGCTCCACAACGGCGCTCCAGACTTCCTTTGGAATAATATCCGTGTTGGGGTTTGGCTCAATCGCGCTCAATGCCATGGCCAGTTCAGGGATAATATTTCCTCGTTCGCCATGGCAACCAACAGTTTTCAGGAAGGCCAACTGGTTTTCACACCCGCTTATATGAACTTGATATGCGTTGCGATATCCTTTTTTCGTACTCGTCCTCAATGTTGACATTATCCCAAGGCGCAGCAACAAATGCTGCACTTGCTCCGCTAATACCTGGCTGGTGCTGGCGTAATAAATTGCAGCTGCTGGCTTCCTGCCCGAAGATTTTTTCCAGCTGATATTGCCATCTGTTGCCCACAAATGCTTTAAAAACAGGGCGATATGCGCGTCGTCACATTCAAAAAGTTGATCCGGCAGGCATTTCTCGTGCGCACGCACACGGATACAGCCATCGCCAATCAGATGCGCCAGCAGAATCAATGCATCAGATGACATTGGGTTTGAAGGTTCGGCAATATGTAATTTACGTGGTAGTGCAATTTTATCACCAGCCCGCAAGTCATCCAAGCGTGTCCAGCCATGTATCTTGAAAAAGGGGTGGTTGGCTGTAGCGCTTATGTTGCGACCGCTCTTTGTTCGTATTTCAAATACTGGTTTCCTGCCGGAAAAGAACACATTCGAAATGGGCATGGCTGCCAGCTTCATATCCCCAGACAATGAATGGGTATCAAACCACACCCGATCTTGTTTTTCGGCCAGATCCTTTATTTTAAAGCGTTTGCCTGACTTGGCATCCGTGATGAGCG
>CAYVPM010000690.1:0-3106 GCA_964453475.1 uncultured Saprospiraceae bacterium
ACTGATTTAAAAACAACGAAATCGAAGGTTTCGTTGTCATAGGGAATTGCCTTCGCATCTATTTGTTTGTATTCAATCTTCAGGCCACCTGGATATTGATCATGCAATTTTCGGAAACCATTAGAGTTATTTTCAATATCGCTGCATACCATAGCCGCCCCGAATCTTTGCGCAAAAAACAAACTTGCCCCGCCATTATTGGCTCCGATTTCAAGACCTTTTTTTTCTAAAAACCCGCCTACTTCTGTTGCATGCTTTTCCCAAAAATAAAAAGCACGGCCCCAGGTGATAATATCCCATTCGACACAGTCTCGATAAAATTGAGCCTTTGACTTCAACAGAGCTTCAATTTTTCAGGGCTTTTTTCAAATACAAATCTAGGTTTTTAATTTGCTCATCCCGATTGAAATAGGATGCAGCAGCTTTTCTGCTGTTTTGGGCATACTTTAAAGCCTTAGCCTTGTGGGCAACAAAATCCTTGATGTTCTCAGCCAATTTTTCATAGTCAGCGCTTCGGTTCACGTACCCTACCTGGTGTTTTTCAACAATTCGCGCTCCTTCGCCTTCTCCCGAAAAAAATATAGGCAAGCCGGCAGCCATAGCTTCGTAAATTTTTGAAGGTACTGCTCCGTAAATATTTCGCACCAGCGCAACCAGCGCAG
Source organism: uncultured Saprospiraceae bacterium (assembly GCA_964453475.1). Lineage (GTDB taxonomy): Bacteria > Bacteroidota > Bacteroidia > Chitinophagales > Saprospiraceae > M3007. The sequence goes on from CAYVPM010000690.1 coordinate 663, forward strand.
CATCATGCCGGGAAAGGCAATCTGGTATTTCTGTGCTTGAAATCAAGCCATGATAATACATGTTGGAGTCTGGATTTTGAGCCAATAGCGACTCTATTTTTTCTTTCTCTACACCTGCTCCATAAATGTGAAATTCTACGCCGAGCGCTTTAAAATCAATGCGCTGACAAATTTCTGCTATGCCCTGCGCCACTCCGAGGAGCCCTGTGTAAACCAATTTTGGAAAAGGTCCTTTTTGGGCTATTTCGCTAATTTTAGAAGATGGAGCTGCTGTTAAAAACCGGGTTGTATCAACGCCGTTTCGAAACAATAGTACTTGCCTGGCGCCTTTTTTCTGAATGTAGTCAACAATTTCTTCGGACTGACCTGTACACACAAAAGCGTTTCGGTACAAGAAGGATTCCAGCTTTTCTAAACACCTGTAAAACCAGCCATCAGAAATTGCGCCTAATTCCTTTGCAGTTCGAGGCCATAAATCTGAAATGTTGAAAATCATACGGGTATTGGAGAGTTTACACAATAGCCAGGCGCTAATTCCCAAGGTTAATGGCGGGCTTTCAACCAGTATGAAATTTGGCCGAAACCGCCACAAGCGCGGCAATACAAATAACGCTGACAAGCTGAAGGAAATCATGCTGAATATTCGAGGGATGGGCTTTGCAGCGTTTGACGGGTATAGCCAGTATCGAATGGTTCTTATGTTCCCTGTCATCTCTTTTGTCCATAATTTGCCTCTATATCCTTCAAAAATACGTCCATGTGGGTAATTCGGCATGGCTGTAATCACTTCAAGCTCCCATCCACATTCCTGCAAACCATTCGCCAATTCAAACAACCTGGTTTGAGGCGCCCCTGTTTCAGGAGGGAAATATTGCGTCAAAATGGCGAGTCTTGGCCTCACGGCAACAGGGAATAAAAGTGTTTTGCTTTTCCGTTGGAAGGGCGGTGGATTTGAGTAACATTTTTGACTTCAAGGCTCAATCCCGATTCTAAATACTCAAGCATCGCACTTTCTATTGCTTCAATGACTTCAATGCTAAGTGGTTGATCTGCAACGACTTCAAAAAGGAATTTATCTATGGCGGTTTGTTTGACAATAAACTCTTTTATCGTGCCACCAGATTCCAGAATTCTCCTCGAGATATAATAAAAGGTGAGGCCCGCGGCTTTTTTACCGCTTGGTAGCACAATGATATCATTGGTACGGCCAGAAAGGGATAGCAACTTGTTGTGGCCGTTGTTCGCAATGCTCCCGATATCTCCAATGTCATATCTAACCATAGGAAAGGCTCTGTTGTGCAAAGACGTGATGACTATTCTCCCTTCTTTGCCATCAGGAACGCGTTGACCGTGTTCATTCAGCACTTCGATTAACAAGTTCTCAGCAGACAATTCCCAAGCGCCGGTCTTGTTGGTAAAAGCGATAACGTCGAGTTCAGAAGCGCCATATTCGTTGAGAACTGGAATGCCAAAGGCTTTTTCCAATAGGTATTGATCATCCTGGTTACAAACCTCAGATGTGACAATACATGCCTTGATACTTGGACATAGTGTTTTTAAATTTTCGGATTTTGAAACAAGATATTGTGCAAAAAGAACCAAAGCACTTGTATAACCGTAGAGATATTGAAATTTGGTAGCGGCAAATTTTTCTAAAAAGCTGCCCATTTTCGCCTCAGAAAGGTCGAATACCGGGAATCGGACGCGGCTAAAGGCCAAATCCTTGGCTATTTCTAGCCACTTACTTTTCCCGCTCATTGGAATGCCATAGAACCTGGCTTGCTTTTGTCGGAGCGAAAGCCCGTGGGAGGCGTATCGATTCGCAATCAGGGCGTAAGTCATGGCATGAGCGTATTTATCCTTGGCAAAAAAGAATGGATGGCCGCTGGAACCCGAAGTACTGCCAATATAAACCAGAGAACGCCTAAATGGAGCACTTATCAAGTCATTCAGGTTGCCTTGCAGATCGGATTTTTGCACAATCGGCAAGTTGTCCCATTTGTCAGGAAAGCCGGACTTGAAAAGCTTCCGGTATCTACAGTTATTTTCAAAATGATATCTGGCAGCTTCCCAACTTTTTTGGTTTTGCCAGATACTGAAATCTTTTGCCGATAGTTGCCGGATTTGGACAAGATCCTGTTTTGCCCTGCGAATAGGAAAGCCCTTTATCGATAATATTAAATCGAGGAACATCAGCCTTCAATTATTTGAGTAAAATTTCTTTGACCAGACGCTGCCATTCGGCCAGTATAATTTCGACATCAAATTGTTCCGCCTTTTTCCGCGCATATTCCGAGCGAAGGCGGGTTGCAGGCCTTTCCTCCAGAATTACGCGTATTTTTTCGGTAAAATCAGCGGCATTCAGGTTTTTGGCGATCAATAATTCCCGTTCATCTTCCCACAGCAGCGGGATGTTGCCCACGGCGGAAGAAACAATGGGAATA
>CAYVPM010000691.1:0-3104 GCA_964453475.1 uncultured Saprospiraceae bacterium
CTGCGCGCAGTACGTCATCTTTATTGCCACCGTAGCGTGTTGTTGTGACCAACTGCCCGGTGCTGTGATCTGCAACGATCAGCAAGCCATCGGAACCGCCGCTGGTTTTGGACGATGTTTCGCCCACCGCCATCAAAAAGCCGTTGCTGGCCTCCATAATGGCATGGATTTTCATGTCGCTTCCCAATGTTTTTTCCCAATCCAGTTTCAGGTTTTGACTGAACAGGAAGCTGGGGAGCAGGAGGAGAAAGAGGAGGTTGCGCATGGTTTAATTTGATAATTTGATAATGGGACAATTTTAAAATGGGGTGTTTGTGGAAGTCAAATTTACGTTGTTTTTATGAAGATGATTTGTTAGTGGCTGCCGGCTTTTGGCTTGAAAGGTAAAAGAAGCCAAACGCAGGGTTACCGTGCCGTCACTTCCAATACCAGCGGCACAATGAAGCCTTCGCTGCGGGTAGCCGCGCTAAAACCGATCTGCTCGGGGTAATAGGTAATATCCGCTTGCGGAACGGCGTATTTGCCGAGGATGGCCAAAAGGTTTTGGGTAAAATCGCCTTCTTTGCGCCGGAGCGTTTCCGCCAGTTTCTGCACGGTCTCTATTTTGCGTTTGCTAAACAACATCACCAGGCGATCAGTGCCGGCGTGCGCGATTTTCAGGGCTTTTGTGCTGGATGGAATGGCGACTTCGCCGCCACTCAACATAAGCCCGCTTTCGTGGATGCCTTCGAATTTTTCATTCAGTCCAGCCTGCCGCGGCCAGTGGAAATGCAGTTCCCGGCGGGCATCTATACTGAAAACATACAGGTATTCATCGTCAAGTGCGGTCGTTGCCAACAATTGGAACAATTGGCCAAGCGTCCAATCCGACTTTTTCAAGCGGTAGGTATTGCCGTTCAAAACCGGTTCAGCGGTTTCAAAATTAGGCTGCCCGCTTTGCTCCATCCAGCCTGTCAGGTGCCGGAACTGGAAATTCCCTGCCAGTTCCAGCAGTGGCTTTTCTTCCGGGGCAGGCATTTTGGTAGCAGTAATTGGCAGCTTTTGGTCCTGCGCAGGTGTTTCGCTTGCAGGCGCATCCAGTTTTTCCGGGGCAAACAGGTACAGGATATAGGCGTACTTGCAAAAATCGCCGAAATCCTTGTATTTTATCCAGATGTAGCCTCCGTCGCCCCAGTTTTTGCCCCAGGAATTCATCAGCCGGAAAGCGCCTTTGTGGTCGTCGTAGCCCACAACTACTAGCGCATGTCCGCCTGCAGGAGCTGTATTGCCGAGGCCGGGGTGCCAGTACTGTGCGTTTTTAAGTTCGTAAAAATTGCGCAATACCAACATGCCCACCACCACGGGCTTGTTTTTTGCCAGGGCGACCTTTACGCGCCGCACCTTTTCTGTTTCTTTTTCTTTGGAGCCAAAAAGGGTCAGATAATCTTCAATGGCGTAGCGTTTGGCCTGATCGCTGACAGTGCTGTCCGGTTTCTTGGAGCAGTCGTTCACGTCGAAATCGAATTGTCGTGCCAGGCAGTCGCCTTTGGTATTCAGGAAACTCAAGGCATCGGAAATGCGCGAGCCTTTGTCGCAGTCTTCGGGTTTGATTTGGTTGTACAAAAACAAGGCCGAATGGGCGTTGCGGGTAATGACTTGTTTATCGGTGCAGTTGTTCAGGATGGCCCGTTGGATGGAAAGCGCGCCGTAGCCAGTAGCCCATCCAACACATGAAAATATGTAGCCCTGGTGCCGCACTTCGGGGCAGTATGGGCTAAGGTCGACCGCTGCCGGAAGCTCTGCTTTGCTGCCAACTTCGGGCGCCTGCCTTGGCTGCGCATCGTAGGCTTCGTCTTCGAGCAACAGCCCGGAAGCGAAAGCATCGGGCTGCTGGGCAAAGGCGTTTGCGTTGAAAGCAAGGGCAAGGAGGATATAGAGACCGTACTTCATGGCAAGTTTTTTTGATTGACGATTGGCGAATACATGAATTTCGATTGCTGAAGCGGGGGCGCGGCAATTGGCTTTCAGAATTATTGGATCGAAGCCCTTTTGCTGCAACTGAAATCACGTACCCGCCAAACGTCAATTAAGTCATTGAATTAGTTCCCAGGGTAGGACGTGATCCAGGCCCCGCAAACGCAAACACATTGCCCATTGACCAGAAAACAGTGCTTGATCTGGAAAGTCGTGCATTGAATGGTATTGCATGGAGCGGAACTTGGCTGAAGCGCCTTGAAACTGCCGCCAACCGGGATGATGCCCACCTGGGCAATTTTTCCGTTGCGCATCACTAGAACAAACTTTGTTCCGTCAGTTTTGGATACAGCGAGCACTTGTTGGCCGGTCGCACCTGCCTTGATGGTTTTTACGTCCCATGCTTCCATGTTATCAGCATTGAAAGAAATGTCGTGCACGCTTACTTTGCCGGCGCCTTGCGCGAAAATTGAAGTCACAGCAAACATGGCGATCAATAGGGCGAAAAATTGAACTTGCTTTTTCATTGTTGATGAAGTTTAAAAGGTTGAAAAATGTGAAAGATGAATAGATGTGTTTTCAGTTGGCAGTATGTACCCAAATGATTTGTTTTTTCCTTAAAAAAGGATTTTGGAAAGGTCACCGCGGGCAGGAACCTCTTTAGAACAAATCATGGCTTGGCCAGTACGTGATGGCGTTTTTGATATTTCCCAGCAGGGTACCCATGCCGCCGCCGTTGAAGTCTTTCCCAACAACAGGCCGGGTATTCATCAATATGGCAATACAGAAGCCGTCCGAGGTGCGCTTCATTTCCGAAAGCGTGCTGGGCAAGGCGCCGTTGTGCCAAAGACTACCGGAAGAAGGTACGCGCGACCATCCTTTGCAATAGGCGTTATTTGTGGCGCTGGTTGTGAACATCTTGGTCAAGGTGCCTGCGTTCAGGATGTCGCGTCGTACTCCTTGTTCTTGAACGCCTCGAGCGCGGCGGAGTTGAGCTCTTCGACCTCGGCCGCCGCTTCACTGCCGGGAGCAGGCGGCGGAGGAGCCGCCATCGCCGTCGGGATGCTCGTCAGCTGCCAGGCGAGCGCAACCGCTGCCCATCGATGGAGTCGAGCGCGTGTCACTGACCCTTGCCGACGGGAAGGAAGATC
>CAYVPM010000692.1:0-3104 GCA_964453475.1 uncultured Saprospiraceae bacterium
GGCTCCTCAGTTTTTTCATCGTAAGAAGGCAGGTACACCTGGTTGATATGCGCTTCCGAGTTGTAATAATCGGCGTTGTCGCAACTGATGCCGCCGATGTTGACGCGTTGGTATTCCTTGTTCCAATGGTTGATGGGGAGCAGGATAAAACGCTCCTTGATTCCCCAGCTGTCTGGCAAGGTGTTGATCAGGGAATTGTCGAGCATGTACCATTCCTCGGCATCGTTTTGTTGTTTTTTCCCAATGACAGAGAATATGGTTGCGCCGCTTTCGCCCACGGTATATTTTCCGAATTCGGAATAAATATCAGGTTCAGGCACGCCTTCGCTGTCGCAATATTCCTTGATAAGCCGTATGATTTCGCTCACCATATAGGGATAGTCGTATTCAAATCCCAGAGAATTCCGGATGGGCAGGCCGCCGCCGATATTAAGACAGGTTAGGGTAGGGCAGAGCTTGCGCAGCTGGCAATAGGTCTTGATGCCTCTTTTTAGCTCGCTCCAGTAATATATGGTGTCTTTGATGCCCACATCCACGAAGAAATGCAGCATTTTTAGCTCGAATTTGGGGTTGTGGGCTATTTTTTCTTCGTAAAAACTCAACACTTCGCTTTGGCGGATTCCAAGGCGTGAGGTGTAAAACTCAAAATTCGGCTCTTCCTCCGTCGCCATGCGCAGTCCGATCTTGCATTTCTGCTTGTGCACCAGCTTTTCGTACTGCTCCAACTCGTCAGGGTTGTCGCAGACGGGAATCACATTGGTAAAGCCCTCATTGATCAGGTGGGCGATTTTCTCGATGTATTGCGGGGGTTTGTACCCGTTGTTGACGATGATGGTGCCTTTATTGATCTTGCCCTGCTTGTGCAGCTTCCAGATCAGGTCGATATCAAACGTCGAAGAAGTTTCCAGCTGTGTGCCATTCTCCAGCACTTCGTTGAGGATGAAGGCGAAGTGCGAGCTTTTGGTACAGTAGCAATAAATGTATTTTCCGTTGTAATTATAGCGTTGGATGGCATCCCGGAAGAGTTTCCGCGCCAGTTGTATTTTTTCGCCGATCTTGGGCAGATAGGTGAGCTTCAAGGGCGTCCCGTAGCGTTGTATCAGGTCGTGGACATCAATGTCGTTGAAAAAAAGTCTGTTGGATTTCAGGCTAAAGCCGTCTTGGGGGAAATCAAAAGTCTGGGCAACGAGGTCGTAGTAAGAATTCTTCATTGAAACGGGTACGTGAAACAGTTGGGCAAATGTAGGGGGAATTTGTGGAATAAGGATTGTTTCTCACAACGACACTACGACACAACGGATGTGAGAAACAAAACAGAGTTTAAGCGAAAGCAGTACGCTCGTGGTGATTTTAAACCACCTATTTAACATAATATAAATTATAGAACAAATAAACAGGGCTTTCTGGCCCCAAACCGAGCGTATCCTCATTTCCCGCGCCGAACCAAGCCCAGGCCTTCCCATACATCTCCAAATGAATCATAATCTTTCTGGAACGTAATGCCTACACCATAGCGGTCTCTGCGCTGACCGGCAACGTCAGGCTCAATACGCTGGTACACTTTAAGCCGCCATTGGTTGTTCTCCGTCAGCCGAATCTCAATGGTGACGTCTTCGCCCAGAAATCCGCTGTTGATCGGCAGGTTGGCACCGCCGCCAAGGCCAAACTGTGAACCCACCTGTACCGTGATCCTGTCGTCGATAAAGCCGCTTTTAAGCCGCACTTGCAGCTCGCGGCCGCCGGTAAGCGTATTGCCCGGGTCGGCCAGCACGTTTTGGTAGTCGCTGTAGTTGATGTCCAGGTCGATGCTTGAAACGTCTTTGTTGAACCATTCGGCAGCCAGGCCGCCCAGGTAATTGGAGAACTGGTTGCTGATCATCTGGGTCAAGGTGTTGAACGCAGAGGCTACGTAATCAGAGGGCTGTACAAACCCGCTGTTGGATGGCAGGAAAGAGCCGATGACAACCAAGCCGAATATCTGCCGCGACAACTCGTTCTGGTCCTGCCGAAGCAAGCGTAACTTGTTGTCTGTCATGCTTTTAAGCTGACTGGTGATGTTGGGAAACTCCAGCCCGAAGGTGATGTCCGGCTTCAACAGGTCGCCGCTGATGTGCATGGTGACTACGACCTTTGTGGCCTTTGTGGCTTCATCCTTCAACGTTGTCAGCAGTTCGACCTCATCCCGGATAAAATTATACACGGCCGTATTTTGCTCGTAGGTGGCATCCAGATTGAGCAAGGCGCCATAAGGATCGCCAAACCAGTTGATGGTGCCGCCGCTGGCCATGGTAAAGGGCTTGTTGACAAAATTAAGCAAGGTAAACAGGTATTCACCCCGAATCACCCGGTAACCACCGTACATCTTGAACTCTCCTTCCCGGTTGATGCTCAGTTTAATATCACCCTCTCCCCTACTCTTGATGATATCGCCCGTTTGTTCGTCGAAGATCAACTGAATTTCAGCGTCTTCTGTGACCGTCAGGTTCATCTCAAAATTCAAGCCCTTGAGGTCGGTAAACGTGAAGCTTTTCTTTTTGGCTTCTTTTTCCTTTTCTGCAACAGCGTTCGCAAAATTGATGAACTTGGCCTCTTTTGCATCTGAAGTGGATGAGAGCGGGATGTAAAGCCGGGTGTCCTTGCCTGTTGTGGCGTTTATCAGCATGTTGGTGCGTACAAAGGAGCCCGTGATAGACAAGTCGAAATAACCGATGCCTTGCCCGTAGTAAAGTTCATTGTCTGCGGATCCGGTATTGAGAATCGTGAAAGACCGGTCAGCTGCCTCGATATAGCAGTTGACGCGCCACTTGCTGTAATTGTCGTGTTCAAGAAACCCATCGACTTTGGCGAAATGCTGTTGGGTCGCGTCCCAAATCACCCCATCGGCGACCTCTATTCTGTTTTTTGAAATCCTGATTTGTTGGTTTTTCAGGTGAAATAAAGAGTTTAAATAATCTATTTGAAATTGTCCCTCAGCGACATTGATCAATCCAGAGGCCCCTACCCTATTTGGGCTGCCAGAAATAACCAGGTTCCCATTAATAAACCCGGCAGTTCTGGAAATGTCGGGAATGAATGTTTCCAGAATCTCAAAGGGGAAACCTTCA
>CAYVPM010000693.1:0-3098 GCA_964453475.1 uncultured Saprospiraceae bacterium
GACCGACCCGGTGGACGTTGCGTTTAACACAACCGGCATTGGCGCTGTGATGGTAACAGTACCGCTTACCTGGTTGCCTTCTGAATCGCGGATAACTACAGTCTGGGCGCCTGCGCTTATGCCCGTGAATATGTTGCTCGATTGGAACATCCCGCCGTTAAGGCTGTATTGGTAAGGCGGAATACCGCCAGCGGCATTTATCGTGATGCTGCCGTTCCCGGCGCCTTCGCAAGTTACGTTTGAAATAACAGACGACCAGGAAAGCGGTGGCACATCAACAGTAAAGGTTGTCGTGCCCGTGCAGCCGTTTGCATCTGTTACCAGCAGGGAATAGGTTCCGTTTGGCAAGTTCTGCAAATTGACGTTTGGCGCATCGGTGGCGTATGAATAGGGTGGGGTGCCGCCTGAGATGGTTAACATGCCATCGTTCAAGACAACAGTCACGGTTGCCGTAACCTGTGTTGGCTGGTTAAGCGTGATAACTTGCATCGTTTCAGTGCCGAAGGCATCGCGCACCCATACGGTGTATGTGCCTGCTGCCAGGCCTGTAAACACGTTGCCTGACTGATAGGTACCGCTGTTTAGCTTAAATTCATAAGGCGGAATACCACCCGTTGCTGCTGCCTCGATGCTGCCATTGGCTGCTCCAAAACAATCAAGGATAGCCGTGATGCTGGCTGTTAGTGTCAAGGCCGGCACCTCTACTGTTACCATACCTGTCTTTGTACAGCCATTCTCGTCGCGCACGGTAACCGTGTAATTGCCGTTGGCGAGCGCCGGGAAAATATTGGATGATTGGAACATGCCGCCGTTCAGGCTGTACTCCAGGGTGCCTGTACCGCCGGAAGCAGTGACGGTGACTACATTCAATGCCGCGCTGGCCGAAACTGAAATTGGCGTCGGCTCGTCCAAAACGAGGGGACTCGTCTCTGCCGTAAAGCCCAAATTGTCTGTTACAACCACGATATAGGTGCCGGCAGCCAAGCCAGTGAAAACGTTGCTGGATTGTGGGGCGCCGCCGTTTATGCTGAAGCTTAACGGGCTTTGGCCGCCACCGACGTTAACTGATATTTCGCCGCTTGCAGCACCTCCGCATGTAATCGCTGTTTGAATACTGGAGGTGACAATCAAGGTGTTGAAGGCTACTATGACTTCTGTCGTAGCGGTACAACCGTTTGCATCTTGTACGGTGACAGTGTACACGCCATTGGCCAAGCCGACAAACGTATTGCTCGCCTGGAAATCAACGCCATTTATACTGTATTCATACACACCAGTACCGCCGGATGCTGTTACTGAAACATCTTGTCCAGCCGACGAAGCCGTAACGGTGACTTCAACGGCATCCGGAATAACGATTTCGCTGGCAGAAACGGTGAAGCCAAATTGACCTGTCACAACTACTGTATAAGCGCCAGCTGCCAGCCCTGTGAAAACATTGGAGCTTTGTGGGCCGCCGCCATTAAGGCTGTACGTGTACATACCATTCAGGCCAGTGGCATTTACCGTGATTTCAGCTCCTGTTCCATTGAAGCAGGGCACGGCTGCCGTTTGTGTGGCCGTTGCTGCCAGGTTGTTTTGAACGACGATGATGTTGAACACGCCATTGTGCAGCCATGCGTTGTTGTTGGCATCCAGGGCATCAAAATGGAAGCTGTCCATGGTTGAAGGGTCGCCATTATTGGTATAGGCTACTAGGCCTGCATTAATATCCGCCTGAGTAAAAACGCCGCCAATGCCCAGGGCTGTCCCGTTAAGGGTCAGCGTACCGTAAGCTGGCAAGCTCGTAACGATGAACTGGCCCAAAAGCGTTGTATCGCTGGTCGACAGTTCCAAAAGAGCAGTTGTGATGTCCCCACTGCCATTGGCAGGGACTATCAATGGGTTATTTGCCAATAAGCTGGCGGCAGGAACCGATTCTGAGAAGCAGAATGAGAGTCCCCAGGCAGTGAGCGCCCCGCCATCCTCGTCATAGTTGTCGGTGATCAAAAGCTGCCAGGTTCCCTGGGCGGTTTCACCATACAATGATGCCAATGATTCTATCGATTGAAAGGTACCGAACAAAGAAGGCGGAGTCACATTGCACTGGTCTTCAAGCATTGAAGCGGCATCGACAGCTTCGCTGTCAAAAACAAGGGTGGCATCTTCGCCGCTGCATCCAAATGCCGTTTCAGGCACCCCCGGTTGGTCAAACAAGTCAATCGTGTCATTGGAAGGGGACACCAAACGTGCAACTAGGTCGCCAGTATAGGTATGGGTGATGGCCATGGTTACATCAACATCCGCAATAGTACTGTTCACCGGGATATTGATTGCAGACGAAATAGTGCTGATAGAAGTCGCGCTGATAGCTTTGGGGACATCTGTGCTGGTAAAATCATTGCCGCAAGTGGTGCCGGATGTCTGGAACACCGATATGGGAGAATAGGCAGCCATACCACAGATGTTGAATGCCCGTACACGCCAGTAATAGACGGTGGAAGCTTGCAAACTGGCAAATATTGCCGAAGTATCGTTGAACGACTGCGTGGATACAATTGAACCAGCTGAAAAAGAAGGATTGGTCGCAATTTCAACCAAATAGGAAGCGGAAAAGCTGCTGTTCCACACCAAAGGCGCTGCGGGCGCAACACCAGTTGCGCCATTGGCCGGACTGGCTGTGCTGCTAGGCGCCGGCAAGCCGGCCAACACTGTCAGGGACACAGCGATATTCCGGGTGACGGTACCGGCGACGGCCTGGATATCCAGCGTGTAGTTTCCTGCTGTTGCCTGGTCGATATTGCTGATTGTCACAACAGCCGCGCTTCCTGGCACCACGGGGTTCGGAGTGATGGTTACGGTGGAGCCGGCAGGGGCTCCCGAAGCGGTCATAGTAACAGGTGTGCTGAAACCCAACTCAGGCACCACATTTACGCTGATCACGGCATCGTCACCGGCACAAACGGTTGTCTCAGGAACATTTGGGTCTAAATAAAAAGTGGTAACAGCAATCCTGAAGTTGACATTAGAGATGTCAAAAAAGACGTTCCCCATGCCTTCCACTTTCACCCGGCAGGTAGTGCTGATCACCGCTGGCACCACAATATCGGCCGACCCGT
>CAYVPM010000694.1:0-3098 GCA_964453475.1 uncultured Saprospiraceae bacterium
TGGGCTTGATCGGTTGCAAATCTGTCATAGTATGAATTGAATGGTTGGTTAAACTTTGTTTTGAAGGAAATTGCGCACAAAAGTGCAGGCAAATTTACAAAAGAAATTATTGGTTGAATAGGCGGTTAAAAAATGAGCGCACGGCGTTTCTGAACCGGTCATTTACGATGAACAACACAACAAAGGCCAGCGCAAATATCCAGAACATGCCGAGTACGACGTTTAACAGCTTGAAAAGCAGCCAGAGCGCCAAAAGGCCCGCAATAAATACAACGAAAGGATTTTTTTGAAATTCGTCCATGTTATACCAGGATTTTAGTGATTAGCAATATTTACAGGATGGATTGAATTGATTTTAAGGGAACAGGCGCTTATTTCAGGTGTTCCTGAATTTTGGCCACATCGGCCTTTAGCTGGCCAACAACCGAGGAAAAGGTGGCCTCGAAGTCGGCTTTGGTGTTTTCAATTTTGATGGTGGCATCGCTTACGTCCTTGCGGATTTTTTCGCTTTGTTTTTGGTGTTCGGCAATTTCCTGGGTAAGCTGCTGTATCTGCGCTGTTTTTTGCTGAATCAGGGCATCCAGATTCTTTGCCTCTTCTTCCCGGTTGCCGATCAGCTTGTCGCGCTGCAGGCTGTGGGCTTCGTTGAAGCGTGTCTGTTCGTTGGACAGGATGTTTAGGTAGAATTGTGCAGAGTCGATCAACTTGGCCGGTGTGACACCCATGGTTTGGGCCATCGCGAATGCTGATTTGTACCGGGTTGGCTCATCCATCGACATTTTGCCCAGGTTGATGAGGGCTTGCCGGAACTCGAAATAATCGAAGCCTTCCTGGTTGTTCTTTTCCAGCGCGCTTGCCAGAATTTCCACAAATTTGGAGCTTACCGAGCCGCTGGTATTGGCCTGTGCCGCTGCCTGGGCTGGTTGTGGGCTTTGCGCCACGGTGCTTTCATTATTGGTGGCTGGTGTTGCTGCGGTTTCATCTTCTACGATGAAAACAGACTTGAATTTCTTTAGAATATCGCTCATTGTTTAAAAGTAGGTCAAAAGTGGAGGGAAATTAATCAATTCATCGAATTTCGTCGTCAATCCGCCCTGATTATCGGACAAAGAAAGGGAAAAGCGTCGATAAAATGATGTGGTGCTTTTATTTAGCCAAGCTACCTTCGCGCTTTCAACTGCAAAGCAGCCATGACTTTTGACGTTACCATACCCGTTTTAAACGAAGAAGCCACCCTGGATCGCCAGGTGCGCATTCTCTACCATTTTTTAGAAAAACATTTTCCAACACCCGGCCAGTGGAATATCGTGATCGCCGACAATGGCAGTACTGATAATACCCGGCATATTGCAGCGGCTCTGTGCGACGAACTGGAAGGTGTGCGCCTGGTAAAGGTGCCAGAAAAAGGCGTGGGCCTGGCCTTGAAAACATCCTGGATGGCCAGCGAGGCCGATATCGTGGGCTATATGGACCTCGACCTTGCCACCGATCTCCAGCATTTTATTCAAGCCTACAATGCCCTGGCAACAGAAGGATTCGACCTGGTCTATGGCTCGCGCCTGCACGCGAAGTCAAAAGTGTACGGTCGCAGCCTGAAAAGAGAGATTACCTCCAGGGTGTTTAACTTGATGCTTCGAGTTTATCTGGGGACGAAGTTTTCCGACGGCATGTGTGGGTTTAAATGGCTGCGCCGGGAATACGTGCAGCCGCTGATAGCAGCCGGCGCCGTGAGCAAAGGCTGGTTTTTCAGCACTGAATTGCTGGCCTTGGCGGAATGGCAGGGGCTTGAGGTCTGTGAACTGCCGGTGGTGTGGCGGGATGATACGAGTTCGAGCAAGGTGAAGATCGGGCCGCTGGCGAAGCAGTATGTGCGGGCGATGGTGGCTTTGAAGCAGCGGAAGGGCTAAGTACCGCCGAACTTTGTTCGGCCATCACCGCCGAACAAAGTTCAGCGGTACGTACAAAAGATTGCCCGCTCACCCCGGAAACCGGAATAGCAGGCAATCGTGAGAACCATGAAATTTTCTGTGGATTAAAGGTGCAGCCGTTCTTTTTTCAACAACAGCATCTCCTTCGTCTCTACCCTATCCGGATCGGGCACACAACAATCGACCGGGCAAACCGCCGCGCACTGGGGCTCTTCGTGAAAGCCGGTACATTCGGTACACTTGTCGGGCACGATGTAATAAAAATCGTTCGAAACAGGTTCGTTTTTCTGTGCGGCATCCACTTTGATGCCATCTTCCAGCATATATTCACCGGTGACGGTGCTGCCGTCCGAAATCGCCCATTCCACGCCGCCTTCATAGATGGCATTGTTGGGGCATTCCGGCTCGCAAGCGCCGCAGTTGATACAATCGTCCGTAATAATAATCGCCATAATAACAGTAGCTCTATTTGCTCGTTTTCAGGGAAACACAAGCTATCCCCAAAAGTTGCGCGCAAAGATAGCTTTACTGGACCGCCTTCACAAATGCTTCCATTTTATCTTCGCTTTCCAGTTTGCGACGCACAACATCGGCGTCCTTGCGGGTGCTGAAGCTGTCGGCACATACCGAGTAAAACGAAGAGCCTGGAAAACGAACAATGGCGGCATTTTTGTAGCCCAATTGTTGCAATTCAGCGAGGCGGGTATTAGCTCCGGTTTCCAGACGGAATGAACCCGCAACCACATAAAACGAGTTGCCTTGTACTTTGGCCACGGTTGCCTTCCCCGGCGCTGTATTGACGTTTTGAACCGGGTCTTCAGGCGATTCAACCCCTGCGACCTTCCCGTCGACGTACATCATAGAGGCGCCGGCAACACCGCTCAACACGCGCACTTCCGTACGGCGGTTGCGGGCATGTTCCTGCTCTGTACAGTTGATGCCGTCGTGGCAATTGTTCCGCGGTTCGCTTTCTCCATAGCCATTGGGCGAGAGCCTGTTGCGGGCGATGCCCTTGGTCACCAGGTATTCCACCACGCCATTGGCACGGCGCTGACTGAGATCTTCGTTGTAGCTGTGGGTGCCCCGGCAATCGGTATGGCTGGCCAGTTCGACCACCAGGTTCGGTTGTTGCTTCATCAGGGCGACCACCATGTCCAGGTCCTTGCGGCC
>CAYVPM010000695.1:0-3097 GCA_964453475.1 uncultured Saprospiraceae bacterium
TGTTTGTCACCGCACTCACCTGGCAACCATTGGCATCAGTTACCACGACAGTATAAGCGCCCTGTGTTACAGAAGAGATGGTTGAGTTGGTGAAAGTTGGATTGGACGACCAGAGATAGGTTAATCCACCTGCTCCGCCGGAAGCTGTTACGGTTGCACTACCATTGTTCTGGTTACAGTTAGTGGAAGTGTTGCTTAAGGTATTTATCACCAGTGGGGGAGGTTGGGTAATATTGATGGTTGCTGAAGCAGGACAGTTGTTGGCGTCATTGAGGGTTACGGTATGAATACCCGGAGTAAGACCAGTGGCTGTTTGATTGGTGCTCAGGCTCGGCTGCCATAAGATGCTTGGCACTCCTGTTCCACCACCATAGTTCACATTACCGATCCCATTGTTTAATCCGTTACAGGTCACGTTGGTGGATGTGGCCGTTACGGTTAATCCCAAAGGCTGGGTGATGGTGACGTTGTTATTGGCCGTACACCCCATGTTATCTGTTACGGTGATGGTGTAATTACCTGCTGTGAGTCCCGTAGCTGTTGGCACCGATTGTCCGTTCGACCATAAGTAACTGTAGCCCGGTGTTCCGCCATTAGGAGCAGAGCTTGCAAAACCGTTACTTCCGCTGCTGCAACTAACATTGCCCACCGCAGAAATACTTACTGAGAGGGCCGTTGGTTGGGTGATATTGAAGACTACCGAAGCCTGGCAGGTGTTTTGATCGGTGGCCAGCATGGTGTAGGTTCCAGCACAAAGGTTGGTAACGTTTTGTGTGGTGAGTGGAGCGGGTCCTCCTGTATAGTAGTAAGAAATAACTCCTACTGCATTGGTGGTTGATGCTGCAGCCATACCGTTACAGCCATTAAAACAGCTCACATTGGTGGTTGTTACACTGGCCAGCATCTGGGCAGGGTTAGCAAGGAAAACCGTTCCCTGGATGGTACACCCCTGGTTGTCGGTTACCGTGACGGCATAGTTACCAGAGCTCATGCCGCTTGGAGTAGAGGTTGTTCCACCCGCTCCCGGTGCAGGAAGCCATGCATAAGAATAGGGAGCTGTTCCTCCAAGCACACCGGCATTGGCAGAACCGTTAGAAGCATTGAAACATTTTGGATTGGTTCCCGCCACATTCACTGTCAGAGAAAGTGGCTGGGTAATGGTAACACTTGTTGTGGCAATACAACCCGAGGCATCGGTTACCGAAACGGTATAAAGGCCGGCGCTTAAGTTGGTGGCAGTTCCTGCATTTTGGCCGTTGCTCCAGCTAAAGGCGGGGAAACCCGGTCCTGGAGTTCCACCCGAAGTGGTAGCTGTTGCAATACCGTTATTACCCCCGTTACAACTTACGTTCGTTTGGCTGGCAATGGCAATGCTTGGTCCTGATGCATTAGGAATGGTAGCAGAGAGTGCATATAAACAACCGTTGTTATCTTTTACCTGAACGGTATAGGTTCCTGCAAAGGCGTTGTTTAAGGTTTGACCCACAAAGCCCGTGCTCCAGGTATAGGTGTAAGGCGCTGTTCCTCCTGTTGCTGTGGCAGAGGCTGCTCCATTGGCCTGGTTACAACTGGCCGATAAGGTACTTGTATTAATGGTGACTGAACTAGGTTGGGTAATAGTGAGTGTGTTTATCTTGATACAACCGTTATTATCCGTGATCTGAACGGTGTAATTACCGGCCAGTAAGCCGGTGGCAACGCTCGATGTTTGTGAGCCCGGTGTCCACAGATAGGTAAAGCCCGGCGTTCCGCCCGAGATCACGTTCACCGTGGCCGCTCCTGTTGCTGTTCCAAAACAGGTGGTCTGCGCCGTGGAAGTGGCTGCAGTGATGGTGGCCGGTTGTGTAATGGTGCCCACCGTGCTGGATTTACAGCCGTTAAAGTCAGTGATCTGCACCGTGTAGTTACCAGGGGCAAGGTTAGAATTGGTTTGAAGGGTTGAACCATTGCTCCAGCTATAAGTAAGAGGCGCTGTAAAGGCTCCTGTCATACCTGCTGTTAAGCTTCCGTTCGCAGCACCAAAACAGGTTACATTGCTCACGTTACTGATCACTGCTGTTCCACCCGGTGTGGCTGTTACAGTTACCACGCCTGTCAGGGTACAGTTCTTCACATCTTTGATGGTTACTGTATAATTACCCGATACCACGTTAGCGGCCGTTGCACTGTTGCCTCCGCTAGGGAACCAGGTGTAGGTATAGATCGGGGTTCCTCCTGCAACGAGTACCGAGGCTGTGCCGTTTGGTGCGCTGCAGATAGCAGGGTTGCTGCTCATGGTTAAAGTCAGTGGCGATGGCTGGGTCACTGCAACGGTTGTACTCAGGGTACATCCCAGGTTGTCGGTTACTGTGACATTATAGCCTCCTGCTGTAATGTTGGTGGTGAAAATAGTACTTGCCTGGTTGGCCCCTCCGTTAATGTTATACTGGTAAGGAGGTGTTCCCCCGCCTGCTGTTGCCGTGATGGTTCCGTTATTACCTCCAAAGCAGTTAGGCTGGTTAGAGGTGGCGCTCAGTGTTAAGGCTGTAGGCTGAGTGATCGTTGCTGTTACTGTTGTGATACAACCCACATTATCCTTCACTGTTACGGTGTAGTTCTGGGCCGTTAAACCGGTAAAGTTACCGAAGGCATTGGTGATGTTACCCGGGGTTAAGGTATAATTATAACCCGGTGTTCCTCCTGATGTACTCACGCTAAAACTTCCGTTGCTTCCTGCAAAGCAGCTCACATTGCTCAGCGTTGCAATGGACGATGTTGGAGATCCTGTATTGCCGATCACGTAGTTTACCTGAAGGGTACAGGAGTTGGCATCCATAATGACAACATTCTTTGGTCCTGCTGCAAGGCCCGTGTTCACTGCTGAAGTGGAAAAGGCTCCACCGTTAAAGGAATAAGAATACGTTGGTGCACCGCCTGTAACACTTGTTATGGTTGCGCTTCCGTTGGCATTACCGCAGGTGGCGCTCGTGGTATTGATATTAGCTGCCGTTGGGCCCGCTACCATTGTGATGTTAGCTGTTATGGTAAACGTACAGCCGTTATTATCTTTTACTGTCACTGTTTTTGGTCCTGCTGCAAGGCCCGTGGTGAGCGTTCC
>CAYVPM010000696.1:0-3089 GCA_964453475.1 uncultured Saprospiraceae bacterium
GCTGCAATGGCCGCGGCTGCATTTTTTACATTGTGCAAGCCAGGATAGGGCAATTGCAGGCCCTTCAATTGTAGCTGCTCATTCCGGGCATCCGGCAAATCAAGGTCAAACACCGTGTAACCGTGCTCCATGCGGATGTTTTTTGCGGCATAATTTCCACCTTCGATGCCAAAGGTTTTGCTACCAGGCAATTGAAAGTCAATGCTTTGCTCCAACAACAATTGCCCGCCAGGTTTCACTTGCCCTGCAAACTTTTTATACGTTTCCAGCACTTCCGATGCGGTTCCATAAATGTCCAAATGATCAGCATCCACGGAATTGATGACTGCAATTTCAGGGTACAAGTGCAGGAACGAGCGATCATACTCATCGGCCTCCACCACTACCCAGTCACTTTTCCCTTCCACGAAATTGCTGGCCAAATTGCCTGAAATGCCCCCGACGAACGCCGTCGCATCTACCCCGCAGGCACGCAATAAATGCGTGGCCAAAGTGCTGGTTGTCGTCTTCCCATGTGTCCCCGCAATGGCAATACAACGTTTTGCTTTGCTGATGATACCCAATACCTCCGCGCGTTTTTTTACAGGATAGCCATGTGCCAAAAACCAGTTCAACTCCTGGTGCTCTTTGGGAACCGCAGGCGTAAACACTACCAAATCAACACCTTCCGGGATAAATTTCACATCATCCTCATAATGAACCG
Source organism: uncultured Saprospiraceae bacterium (assembly GCA_964453475.1). GTDB lineage: Bacteria > Bacteroidota > Bacteroidia > Chitinophagales > Saprospiraceae > M3007. The sequence continues at coordinate 704 of CAYVPM010000696.1, forward strand.
CCATTCCCTCTTCCACCAGTGCCCGGGTGAGGTCGGTTTCCGTACGGTCGTAGCCATGCACCTCCGCGCCATGCAGGCGGAAGTACCGGGCCAGGGCCGACATACCGATGCCGCCGATGCCAATGAAGTAGATTTTATGGATGGAACTGAAGTTCATTTTTTAAGAGATGAATGATGTGTGTAGCAATTATTGGTTTAGGCATTTTTGGTAAAACTGTATGTATTCACTGGCGGCGTTTTGCCAATTGAACTTTGCAGCGTGGTCTTTCAGGCGTTGCGGTTTTCCCGGGTCGTTTTTCAAGTTTTCCATTCCTTTGTTAAATACCTGCTGCACGTGTTCCGGCTCGAAATTGTCAAAATAGTAGGCTTCCTTTCCACCAATTTCAGGAAGGCTTGTCCGCCTGGAAAGGAAAACCGGTTTTCCAAAAGCCATCGCTTCGAGCACAGGCAAGCCGAAACCTTCCGACAGCGAGGGAAAAATCAGGGCAGTACAGTTTTGGTAAAGCTGCCATTTTTCCTGTTCAGTCACTACCCCGCTGAATGACAATTGGTTTTTTACGCCCAACGTCGTTGCGGCCGACTCCAATTCCAGCTTATACCCCTTGCTGTCGGCTCCTGCAATAACCCACTGGTAATCAGGGTTTGATTTCAGGATAGCCAAGGCGGATGCGTAGTTTTTCTTGGGGTGTATGCCGATCGAAAAGAGATAGGGTTTGCCTGGGGTGCTATACTTGGTTTCTTTGGGACTTTCAATGGCGACGCCGTTCAGGATTACCTTTTCTTGTATGCCCACCGGAAGGCTGAGGTGCTCGCGCACAGTGTTTTTTACAAATTCCGAGATGTACACCAGTCCCTGACAGCGGTTGACCTTGCGCTGCAACTGTTTCTTTTTCACGCTTTTTTTCCAACTGCTGTAAGCACTGCGCTCCATAAAATTGAGGTCGTGAATTGTCATCACGACGGCCGTTTTATTGCTGGCAGGCCAATAGGCAGAATCCTGGTGCAGGCAGTGCCACAAAGCGGCATCCGTAGCCACACCTGTCAGTTTGTGCCATTTCCGGGCAGGGCGGTAACTAAACGAAGAACCCATAATGCCTGTCAAGTGGCCGGGTGCGTAGCACTCAAAATGCAATGCCTGTGCCGCCGGCTGTTCAGCCAGCGCCCGACCAAGTTGGAGGCAATATTGCCCCAAACCCACATTCAGGTTGCGCAAACGTTCCATTTCAAGTACGATGGTTTTCAATTTTCTTTGAGTTAGCGTTTGAATTCAATATTGTCTATTTGCCCGCGGAATACCTGTAATTCCAACTTTGAATCGCTGAGCGATATGATCTTCATTTTCACGTCTTCCGAGGCTTCGGGACTTAAGAATAGGCTGTCGTTCTTCACCTTCCAATCGCCATTTTCGACCCGGCCCTCCCCAATCAGGTTGTACACCCCATTACTGGACACAACCAGGGTCAGCGAACTGGCATCTGGGATTACTGGTTTGCCGTCGGTAGTCCAACTTACCCCATGCCATTCGCCAACGATCAATTTAGTCATTTGCTCATCGTTGTTGCAAGCTGGGAACAGGAGGGCAATTGCCAGGATTATTTGTGCGATTTGTTTCATTTTCAATAATTTAAACGTCTGACTTTGCAATTTTCAATGCTTCGCAGGCAATGATGTCCGCTGCGTTTGGCCTTCCCAATGGCCGTATGCTTTCGCCCAAGCTGAAGGCCAAGGCATCGTTTTCCAGTATCATGAGTGCTTCCTTTACGAGCTTCACGGGCGCTTCTGAATCGTGAACCAAACGCGCGGCGCCTTTTTCTACCAGTGCCATCGCATTTTTTGTCTGATGGTCTTCTGCTACATTGGGCGAAGGCACCAGGATGGCGGGCTTACCTACCAGGCACAATTCGCTGATGCTCAGCGCCCCAGCCCTTGAAATCACCACATCGGCAGCAGCGTACAAAAGGTCCATGCGGTCGATGAAAGCCATGATCTTTACATTGGGCAACCTGGCCGTGTCGCAGTCTTTGTACACCAATTCATAGAATTTGCCGCATTGCCACAAGACATTCACTTTGCCGTCTTTCAACAATTCATAGCCATTGGCCATGGCCTCGTTGAGGGTTTTGGCGCCCAGGCTGCCGCCTGTTACTGCGATGGTTTTGAGTTCGGGATTCAACCCATAATAAGCCAGGCCTTCTGTGCGCTTCCCTTCCAGGTCTACGATATCCGAGCGCACAGGATTGCCCGTAAACAATACTTTTCCCTTGTCAAAAAACTGCTCCATCTGGTCGTAAGCAACGCATACGGTGGTGGCTTTTTTGCCCAGCAGCTTGTTGGTCACGCCTGCGTAGGAGTTTTGCTCCTGGATGAGGGTAGGGATGCCGGCCCG
>CAYVPM010000697.1:0-3086 GCA_964453475.1 uncultured Saprospiraceae bacterium
CAGCCAGCGTGTTGGCAAATCATAGGCCACTGTCACGTTTTTCAGGCGCAGGAAAGCGCCGTCTGAAACATAGCGGCTGCTGCGGCCTATATCGCCGTTGGAATAGCCCAGGCGGGCTTCCGGCACGTCCGTCACATCGCCCGGGTTCTGCCAGCGGTCCAACTGGTCTTTGGTTTGGTTGTCGAACCAGCAGGCATTGCAGGACATAAAGGTGTCGCCTGCGCGCTGGATTTTGTTGCCGTGTTGCCCCTGGAAACGGATATCGACGGTGAATCCCGACCAGCTGAGCGTGTTCCCGATGCCGCCGATCATGGTAGGCAATGGAGAGCCCAGCACAACATAATTGGCATCGGTGAACTCGTTGGTGGTCGCTGTCGGGTCGCCGCCTTCTTCATTTACAAAGTACAGGGCATCGCCGTTTTGTGGGTCTACGCCTGCGTATTCAGCGCCAAAGAACACACCGATGGGTTCTCCGACCTTAACAACGTTGGCTGTGCGGGTGCCGCCATCGTCTATGATGGTTTGCCCGTCGGCAAGCGATACAACTTTATTTTGGTTGAAGGCCAGGTTCAGGGAGGTGGTCCATTTGAAATCACCGGTCAGGTTGTTCGAGTTCAGGGTGAACTCAAATCCTTTGTTTTCCAGTTCGCCGATGTTTTTCCACTGGGTGCGGAATCCACTGGTGGATGGCACGGGTACTTGTTGCAACAGGTCGTTGGTGTTTTTGATGTAGTAGTCGATTTCACCGTTAATCCGGTTGTTGAACAGGCCCCAGTCGATGCCAAAATCAAGCTCGGTGCTTTTTTCCCAGGTAAGATCCGGGTTGGCAATCTGCTCGGGAGAAAAAGTACTGCCGCCGGAATAGCTGGCTGGGCTGTAGAGGCCCAGGGCGCGGAAATTGCCGATGTCGGCGTTGCCGCTTTGGCCCCAGGAGGCGCGTATTTTCAGGAAAGACAACACGCCGGCGTCCTGTAAAAATGCTTCTTCGCTGAGTACCCAGCCTGCTGAAACGGCTGGAAAGAAGGCATAGCGTTTGTCGGCGCCGAAACGGGAAGAACCATCGAGGCGTGCAGAGGCGTTGAAGAGGTATTTTCTGTCAAAATTGTAGCGCGCCCGGCCGAAATAGGACAAGAAGCTGTACTTCTCTTCCGTGCTGGTGCCGGCTGAGATCAACGCGGCGCTGGACAGCGTTTTCAAGGCATCGGAGGGAAACTCCTGGCCTTCCACAGAGGTGCGGTTGTTCTCGCTCTGGAAATACTCTGTGCCCAGGTCAAAACCCAGGTCGTTGCTTCCGAACTCCTTGTTCCAGCGCAATACGGCGTTGGTGTTGTAATCAGTTGCCCCGGCAAAAACCGACTGGCCGTAACCGTTGGTTGAATTACCAGCATCGGTGCGCGCACCAAAGCGGGCTTCATCACGCACGTTGTACAGATTGACGGCCGCCTCAACCCGCAGGGCGAGGTTGCTGGTAAAGCTGTAGTCGCCAAAAGCATTGGCAAGGGTACGGGTGGTGAAAATTTTCCGGGTTGCATCTTCAAAGTCGATCAGTCCATTGTAATAGGTTGTAATCGGCCTGTCGTACAGTACCCCGTCGGGGTCGCGGGTGGGCGTGATGGGCGCCAGGGCGACCAATTGCATGGGGGTAGAGAACGCGTTGTCGTCCGATACCTGGCGCGTTTTAGTACGGGAAACAGCCAGGTTTACGCCTACTTTCAAGTTTTCCAGGGCGTTGAAGTCGAGGTTGACACGGGCGCCATCCTTGTCGAGGTTGTTCGATTTCAGGATGCCGTTGATAAAGCCGGTATTGGCGCTGACATAATAGCGCATGCGTTCGTTTCCACCCGACATGTTGAGGGTGGTATTCCGCATGGTTCCCCTTTGGAAAACTTCCTCTTGCCAATCGGTTTTGTCAATGCCTGTCATCCATTCATCGTTGCGTCCTGAGTAGCGGAAAAAACGCCCTTCCACGAACTTCGTCCAGGAGTTTGGGTCGTCATACGCCACGCCTTCGAGGTCGTCGGAGTTGTTGGCGGCTTCGGTGAACAGCTCAACGAATTCTTTGGCATTGAGGAATTCACGTTTGTTGGTTGGCTGGCTGAACCCGGTTTGGAAATCGAGTTCGACCTGGCCTTTGCCCGATTTGCCTGATTTGGTGGTGATAAGCACCACACCGTTGGAGCCGCGGGAGCCGTAAATGGCTTTCGCGGAGGCGTCTTTCAACACTTCGATGGATTCGATGTCGTTGAAATTGATGTCAGCAAGGGGGTTGAGGGCCGCCCCATAAGTGTTGCGGGCATCTTTGGCCAGTGGGATACCATCGACTACGAACAGCGGCTCGGTGCCGGCATTGATGGAGCCGACCCCGCGCACGCGTACGCGGGCTGCAGCGCCCAGCTTGCCGTTCACGCTTTCCACGCTCACGCCGGCAGCCTGGCCTTGCATGGCTTGTTCGAGCGACACAACGGGCATGCCTTTCACGTTTTCATTGCCGAGCTTGGCGATGTTACCCGTCAGGGTGCTGCGGATTTGTTTGCCGTAGCCAATGACCACCACTTCATCCATTACGTTTTGGTTTTCCTGTAAAATAATGGAAAGGGATGTGTTGGCGCCAACGGCCACTTCCTGAGTGGTGTAGCCCGTGTAGGCAACGATCAAGGTGCTGTTGTTGTCGGGCACCTGCACTGTAAATTGCCCGTTCACGTCGGTGCTGGCGCCGGCACGGGTATTTTTGACTGCCACGGAAGCGCCGATCAGGGGCGTTCCGGCAATGTCAGTGACTTTGCCTGTTACCGCACGTTGGGCCTGGGCGCCAACAACGAAAAAGAGGCAAAGCAAAACGGAGCTTAAAGTTTGCTTCATGAAAAGTTGATTTGGTGAAAACAATTTTTAAGAATGGATAAATTATTCGTGCTAAAGTAAAGCGCTTGTAAACACAATGTAATACAAATCATCCGCTAATTTTATTTTGAACTGTCAAACGATGCTTTATTGCCATTCTAACAGCCAAACAGTTTTCCTACCTTTGCCTCTTCTAACGGTGGACGGTAGACGGTTGACGGTGGACGGTGGACGGTTTGCACAGCATG
>CAYVPM010000698.1:0-3085 GCA_964453475.1 uncultured Saprospiraceae bacterium
CGCCCGTAACATGCAGCCGAACACCTTGCTGCAATTCGGCCTGGCAACCGCCTTGCGCGACCTCACCAGCCACTTCCGGGCTGAAGGGATGCCCAAAATCACCTTCCAGCAATTTGGCGACTTTTCCAACCTGGAACACAACCTGGCCCTCAACTGCTATCGAATCGTGCAGGAGTTGCTGCAAAACAGCCTCAAACACGCCAAAGCAAAGGAAATCCTGGTGCAAATAACCTGCTCCGACAACCAGTTGGAATTGCTGGTGGAAGACGATGGTATCGGTTATGCCGCCGATGCGGTAAAAAAAGGCATGGGCACCGACAACATCGCGCACCGTGTGCAATTTTTGAAAGGGGAGATCAATGTGCAATCCTCAAAGGGCCAAGGGGCAAGCACCTTGGTGACCATACCATTGCCGTAAAAACTAAGGGTTTCCCCTGATACCCAAAACCGGATTTGCCCTGATAGCTTTTGTATTTACAATTCCTATCTTTGCAACGCAATCACAAAAACCGATTTGTGACCTCGCAATTACCCCCCTTTTCTTTAATCCTGATACATTACCTGAAAGGGGCAAGAAACAAGCACAATTCCATTCTTGCTATTTATAATCAACCATCTTTCTTCTAAACCTTTTTGCGGCGTAAGCCGCTTTACCCCCCACCCTCTTCAAGAAGCTTTCATGACTGCTTACAGCGATGTAGGCTTCCCAAGAACGCGACCTGAGGTAATCAGTTTCGTACTGTGACGAAAACTATCGCCCGCTGTTCGAAAGAACGACGGGCGATTTTATTTTTACCTGTGAAGGTACTGATACAGCCAGCCCTAATTCATGCTCGATTTGACCTCAAATAATAGTTCAATCCAAGGCTCATGTACGCGAAGCCATATTGGTCCCAATTTCTCCCGCTGTTGTAATACCCCTGGGCAGATGCCTCCAAAGTCAGGTTCTTTACAAGCCGGCACTCGATGCCGGCGATAATAGGAATGTACCACTGTCCTGGACGTTGGATGTAGTATTCGAAGGAATTGACGTTATCAAAAGAGAAATTGCCAACCATAAAGCCAGATTCCAGGAATAAGCCGAGCCGCCCGGAATTATTCTCCATTCCGGGGCGCAAGAAATAGCCCCTGCCCCAAACACCGGCCATGTAGAAATTTTGCCAGGGCGTTTCAAAGTTGCGCGCGCTGACGTAGCGCGCCTGAATCCCTCCGAACAGCCAGTTGTTGAGGGAAAGGCCTGCACGGGCGCCATAGTACAGCGATTCTTCAAATTTTACGTCCCATTCGCCGATGTAATCGCGGTCGTAACCAACGTGCATGCCCAACAGGGCCTGGTCGGCAAATCGGATTTTTTGGGCGTTTGTATTGGCCGTAAAGCAGAGGGCAAAAGCAGTAAGGAGTAAGTAGTTTGTGTGTTTGGACATTAGGACAGGTATTGATTGTGAAAGGATGGGAATGTATACTGTGATTCGCCTGATTTTTGTGATTGAAAATGATTGATTCAACTGATTTTGAATTGATTACAAACAACGCAATGCACAAAACCTGGCGGCGTGAGGTATAAGTTTGAGATTTTGTTGAATTACTAAAACCTTGATGCGTTGGGTAGTAAAACAGGTTGCCTGGCTAAAAAATAAACAACTCTTACAAAATATCATACAATATGTACTATTTTTGTGCAAATTATCATACAATATGGTTTTAAGGCCGATATTTTTAGAATTGCTCGAACATTTGAGAAAACCACAAATAACGGTTATTACCGGCATGCGCCGCGTAGGCAAATCAACAGCATTGCGTTACCTCCTTGACAAGGTTGAACATGATAATAAAGTTTACCTCGATCTTGAACGGGCTGAAATCAGGTTTATATTAAATCAAACCAATTACCGCGATATTGAGATCAATCTTGCCATTGAAGGAGTCGATCTTTCTAAGCCTGCTGTGATCGCCCTGGATGAAATTCAGTTGGTGCAGCAGATACCGAGTGTTATCAAATATTTGTATGACACGTATGGAACCAAATTTTTGGTAACCGGGTCAAGCTCTTTTTACCTAAAAAATCACTTTTCAGAAAGCTTGGCCGGGCGAAAGCGTATTTTTGAAATGTACCCCCTTGATTTTGCGGAGTTCCTGACATTCAAAGGAATTGACCCCGGGCCTCTACGGCAATTTGCGACGACCCCGTTCCAACCATTGTATTACCTGAAATGGCGCGAAGAATACGAAGAATTCTTGCGTTGGGGAGGGTTTCCAGAAGTAGTCTTGGCAGAAACCGAGGATGACAAATCCCAGTACATAAAAGATTTGATCAACGCTTACATAGAACTGGACATCCGCTTACTGTCTGATTTTTCTGCCTCCGACAATTTGTTGAGCCTTATACGGATGTTGGCTGGCCGCGTAGGAAGCAGGCTTGACATTACCAAACTGTCCGCACTTCTGGGCATCAACCGCAATAAAGTAAAAGACTACCTCAGCTTGTTGGAATACACGTATTTTACGCTGCCTGTGGGCGCTTATTCAAAAAATATCGACCGTGCTATCGTCAAACAACCCAAGCTTTACATTGCAGACACAGGGATATTGCAAGAATTGGCCCAAGTAAGTAGCGGCCAAATATTTGAAAACGCGATTGCCCTCCAGTTGGCGCGACTAGGTCAGGTTCAATATTTCCAAAAAATTAGCGGTGCGGAAATTGATTTTATTTGGAAGGAGAAAATAGCTATTGAAGTCAAAGAAACCCCCAGCCAGCCAGATTTGAGTAAGTTAAAAAGCCGTGCAGCCTCAATTGGTTTGACAGATTGCCTTCTGGTGGGCAGAAACCAACCGAGAACTGCCTTCAAAGATTTTTATTGGGGGGGGAGTTTTGTTTGAAGGAACATGAACATTCTTGCAACGCACCCTGTTTAAACTTGTAGCGCTCCCGCTGGAAACCCTTCCACCTTGTCTTAACTAAAAAACATACCAACTATGGCCTTCACACTGCCCGACCTCCCCTACGCCTTCAATGCCCTCGAACCGCACGTGGATACCCGCACCATGGAAATCCACCATGGCAAGCACCATGCAGCATACGTGAACA
>CAYVPM010000699.1:0-3085 GCA_964453475.1 uncultured Saprospiraceae bacterium
GGTGAAGGCGCACCCCTGGCATTGTACGGAGATTACTATTTGTTTTCCCAACCTGGCTTCGACCGCTTTCTGCTCAACATCGGCGGGATTGCCAATTTTACTTTTTTGCCGGCGAGTGGCAACCCGGCAGCAGCTTTCGCCACGGATACAGGCCCGGGGAACACCCTGCTGGATGCCTTCGCCCGGGAATTGTTCGGCGTGCCGTTTGATGCAGGGGCTTTGCTGGCTTCCGCCGGTCGGGTGGACAAACGGTTGCTTGAAATTTTGAAATCCGACCCTTTTTTCGGCAAGCCATTTCCCAAAACCACCGGCCCGGAAATGTTTTCGACCGCCTGGGTCAAGAAAGCTATTGCCCAATTGCCAAAGGGAAGCCCCAACCCATACGACTTGATGGCAACATTGACCCGGCTTACGGCAGAGACGATTGCAGAAGCGGTGTTGACGGTGGACGGTGGACGGTGGACGGTTGACGGTAGACGGTTGACGGTTGACGGTAGACGGTGGACGGTGGACGGTGGACAGAGGGCGGCTTTTGGCCAGGAGGGTGCGGTTGGTAGCCAAGGTGCGACGGACAATAGTCCGGTTCCTGGTATCAAGGCGAGGCAGCTTTACCTTAGTGGCGGTGGTGCGCATAATCCTTTGATTGTACAGTATTTAAAGGAGTTGCTGCCCGAAATAAAAATGATGCCCATGAAAAAACTCGGTATTGACGGTGATGCCAAAGAGGCCGTTTTATTTGCCGTGCTGGCGAATGAAACGGTGGCAGGAACACCTGCGAACGGACTTGTGCTGGGGGGGATTCCTTTGCTGAGCATGGGAAAAATATCCTTGCCTGGTTAAGCGGAATGAGTTTTTTCCAGCGCTGAATTTCCCTACCTTTGCGGAACTGCTCACCAAACGGGTTTCTTGCCCGTGCCTTTTTATGCAAAAAATTCTGATTCTTGATTTTGGATCGCAGTTCACCCAGCTGATAGCCCGGCGTGTGCGCGAGATGAACGTCTATTGCGAGATTGTTCCCTACAATAAAATGCCGGATTTGACGCCTGATATCCAGGGTGTTATACTTTCGGGCAGCCCGTTTTCGGTCCGTTGGCCCAATGCTTTGAAACTGGACCTGGATCAAATCGCCGGGAAAAAACCATTGCTCGGCATCTGTTATGGCGCCCAGCTTATGGCCGATTTTTACGGCGGCGAAGTAAGCCAGTCGGACAAACGCGAATACGGCAAAATCATGTTGCAACAACATGCGCCGAACGACCCGTTTTTTGCCGGCATCAGCAAACGCTCCCAGGTGTGGATGAGCCATTCCGATACCATAAACCGCTTGCCGGAGGGCTTTGAAGTGATGGGCAATTCGGACACCATCCCTTATGCAGCCTTTCGATCGGAGGAAGGGCGCTTTGCTAAACCGGTTTACGGCATCCAGTTTCACCCCGAGGTGTTCCACAGCCTGGAAGGATTCGAGATCCTGAAAAACTTTGTGCTCAATATTTGTGGCTGCACGGGCGATTGGACGGCAACGCACTTTGTTGACAGTACCATCGCCAGCTTGCGCCAACAAATTGGCAATGAGAAAGTTATCATGGCGCTTTCCGGCGGGGTAGATTCGACCGTAGCGGCTATTTTGTTGCACCGCGCCATCGGCGACCGACTGTTCTGCTTTTTCATTGACAACGGATTGTTGCGCAAAAACGAGTTTCAGGAAGTCCTTGAATCGTACAAAGGCATGGGCCTCAATATTGAAGGTGTGGATGCCAAGGATCGTTTTTACAAGGCACTTGCCGGCGTGAGCGATCCGGAAGCCAAGCGCAAAGTAATCGGCAAGCTGTTTATCGAGCTTTTTGAGGAAGAAAGCGAGGCGCACCCCGATTTTCAATGGCTCGGACAAGGCACTATTTACCCGGATGTGATTGAGTCGGTGAGCGTACACGGGCCGTCCGTTACCATAAAAAGCCACCACAACGTAGGCGGTTTGCCCGAAAAATTGAAATTGAAAATCGTGGAGCCGCTGCGCTCTTTGTTCAAAGACGAGGTGCGCCGTGTCGGGAAAGAGCTTGAAATAACACCCAATATCCTCAACCGCCATCCGTTTCCCGGCCCTGGCCTCGGCATCCGGATACTGGGCGATATCACCCCCGAAAAAGTGCGCATTTTGCAGGATGCCGATGCCATTTATATTTCCAAATTAAAGCAGCACGGGTTGTACGACGAAGTTTGGCAAGCTGGCACCATCTTGTTGCCCATCCACTCTGTGGGTGTTATGGGCGATGAACGCACCTATGAACAAGTGATCGCGCTCCGCGCGGTGAACTCCACCGATGGCATGACCGCCGAATGGAGCCACTTGCCACACGAATTCCTCGCAGAAGTTTCCAGTGAGATCATCAACAACGTAAAAGGCATCAACAGGGTGGTATTCGACATCTCGACCAAGCCGCCCGCCACCATAGAATGGGAGTGAATCCGTTTTCGAGGCAGCGCTGCCCTGCAATTTTCCGTTCGGAAAGCATTGTCCTCAGCCCATCCAATAAAATACAGCTGTGCCTATGAGCCTTCACCGCGCACTTTTGCTCTGCCTCTGCCTGCCCTTTTTCAGCGGGTGTTACAGCTTTAAAGGCATCTCCATCGATCCGGATGTGTCCACATTTTTTGTGCAGAATTTTGAGAGCGTCGCGGGAAACGCGCCCCCAACGCTTGCCCTCGATTTTACGGAAAAGCTCAAGGATAAAATCCGGTCTGAATCCCGGCTGGTGCTGAACAGCGAGAAACCGGACATCGAATTCACGGGCAGGGTCACCGGTTTCAATGTTGTGCCAGTGGCGCCCAAACCCGGCGAGGTTGTCGCCTTGAACCAATTGAAAATCAGCGTGGCGATCAAGTTGATCAACAACAAGAACGAAAAAAAAAGCTGGCCCAGCGAGCGGACAAAGAGCCACTTCGCAGAATTTTCCAATACCCAGGATTTGTTGAGCGTTCAGGATGCCCTCATCACGCAAATCATGACACAACTGATGGACGATATTTTTAACGAGGCGTTTAATGACTGGTGATCGGGGTGCGGATTGCGGAGTTGGGAGTGCGGATT
>CAYVPM010000700.1:0-3084 GCA_964453475.1 uncultured Saprospiraceae bacterium
CCAAAAAATTGCCCTCGGAGTCCACAATCATGTCGCGCGGGAAATCATCGCCCATGCCGCCAAATTTTTTTGGCGGCGCATTCTCTTTTCCATTTGAATCTATTTTTTGAATCCAGTACTCGTCATTTTGACCGTCAAGTAAGTCCGTTACGGCACAAAACACAAAATCACCATTGGGAAGCTCTACAAGTCCACTAACCAAAGAGCCGGACCTGAGCCCTTGAGGCCCGTCAAAATCGTATTGCCGCTCTGCCATTACATCCCATGTATTCCAATCCATTTTCAACCACCAGGTATCCAGGTGGTAAAATATTTGTTGTTCAACTCTGTGATTATCTCCCAGAAAAATCAAGTGCTTTTTGTCCTTTGTCTGAAGTAGTTCGATTTGAGTGATTTCATTCAATCCTGCGGCATCATAATAATCATCGGCATAAGGGCTGCCAAAACGTTTATCACGCAACAGGTTGCCGTTGGTATCGAGCTCCAAAAGCCAGTAATCGTAGTTATTCACAGTGTCCAATACATTATTGTTAACGTAACGGCCTGTTTTCCCAATAACAAGGTAGTGTTCATTTTCCGCATCCTGTATAACTTTGTAGGCCACATCCTCCAGATCGGTTCCGAAATTTTTCTCCCACTGGATATTAGGTTGGGCGCCGTTGTCCAATTTTACGACCCAATAATCTTTATCGCCATTGTTTATGCCTTCTACATCCCCGTTTTGAGAGGAGGTGGTGTAACCCACGATCAAAAGCCCTCCGTCTTTAGTGGCGATCATGTCGAAGATTTCTTCGTTGCCATTGCCTCCTAACACACGCTGCCATTCGATGCGTGGTTGGGCAAGGGCAGGGGCAGTGAATAGAAACAAGAGGATCAAGTACAGGTATTTCATGGCGTTCACGTTATTTTCGGATGTTTATCGTTCCTCGGTAAGTCTGCCCGTCGCCTTTTATATGAGCTTGGTAGATGTATGCGCCTTCTGGCAGTAGCTGCCCTCCAAAAGTGCCACCCCAGTCGTTGTTGTACGGATCCGCTTTATAAACGCATTGTCCCCACAAATTAAATATTTCCAATGCAGCTTCTTTGCCGATCAGGCAGTAAGGTTCAAAGGTGTCGTTTTGGCCATCGTCGTTGGGGGTCAGTATCCAGTTGCCGCAGTTTTGGAAGTCGATCTGTGTGGAGGCTATTTTGAGGTAAAAGGCGGGAGAAGGGGCGGAAAAGCAACATTGTCGTTCATTTTTTACAGCATAAATGCCCTCATGAAGGGCTTTGTTGGCTATTGGAATTGTTAGAAATGCGCTTTGAGTTATAGTGTCGCCAGCAGGGGTTTCCCAAAAGTAGCGGGTATCGGGCAAGTGCAGGGAATCTTCAACATACAGGTTCACGGTTGTCACAGCAATGGCAATGGGCGGGCCAACGATGTGTGGTGTCCGAATTTGGCAGGAATAGCGCAATTTTACGACCCAAAAGTCAGAGCCGCCATTCAAGTTTGAGCATGTTAGGGGCCAGCTGCCCGGGCTTCCAATGCCGGCAATCACAAAAGTGGAATCGTCTTCGACAACGATGCCATAAATATCTTCCATCTTATTTCCGCCTATGTTGGTCTGCCACAAGGGTATACCGTTCAAATCGGTTCTTACCATATAACCATCATATGATGATGAAATGGTATTGAATGCTTTACAGATACCCTTTGTTGACCTGGTTCCGCCGGCAATCAAAAATCCCCCATCAGGCGTAGGCCTTATCACGAACGCATAATCAGCGGAATCTCCCTGCATAAAATTTGATTTGGAAGGAATATAATTGCCATCGGCATCGAAACGGGCCCACCACATATCCGTTTTCCCCAATTCGATTTCCCAATAGCCCGCGATGTAGAAACCTCCATCGCTTGTTGAGCAAAGCGACCAGGGGACTTGTTTTTCGGGGCCTAACTTTAAAACAGTGTCAAAGCCACCATTTGGGTCGCCTTTTTTCTTTTTATAAATTCTGTAATCTCCAAAATCTCCGCTGATACTACCGGGTTCTAAGGCCGCGAAGACATAGCTCCCATCGTCCAATATGATAAGGTCTTTATTCGAGAAGCTGCCAGGTATTTTATCCTCTGATAGAAAATCAAAGTCTTTATTCATCTCAACGATCCAATGGTAGATTATATTCCCAGCCCTGTAGGTTCCTAGCCAGCGTAAATTTCCGTCTGGTGTAGGTTTTATTTTTCCATTGTCGTTATGGTGTAGCGTATCCGTTTGATTGGGGCTTCCTTGGCCATCGTTTTGGGGGCCGCCAAAGCAGTGCGCACCAATCAGGTTGCCATCTTTATCCAGTCGAAGCAACCAGTTGTCCGATCCTCCCTTGTGGTCTGTTACGTCGCCGTCGTTAGAAAAAGTACGGGCGTAAATAAAAATTTCGCCCTGCCCGTTTTCGGCGGCCGAATATCCCACGTCATATTTAGAGCCTCCGAATTTTTTTTGCCATATCAAATCGCCATTGGACGATATTTTTACGACCATCACGTCGGTTTGCCGGTAAGGGTTGGGATGTTCGGATTCAAATGAATAGCCAGTAAGGATGTATCCACCATCAACTGATTTCATTATATCCATCAGCTCATCATTCTCACTTCCGCCAAAGCATCGAACCCACAGGGTATCTATCTGAGCAGGGAGGCCTAGAATGAAAATCACACAAAAAAGCAGTGTAATGCTTAATCGCCGAATGATGGTATTTGAATACGCCATGACCTTTGTTTGTTTATTGAAAAGGCTTTATCGTGGTACAAGTGCCTTGGGTTGCTTTGTATTTTGTTCAGGTATCTGTTAATTTCGTCATTATCCTTTTGACCAAGGTAAGCCAGCAAGAAAAGAAAATCGTAATCTTCTGTATGCAATGTATCCGGTACCATATTCAAGGCGGCGAGGGCTTCGGGGTATTTGTTGTTCAGAATGTGACCGGCTGCGACTGCAGCAATGGAGCCCGGGAGTTGGACTGATGCCTGGGAGCCGGAGATTTTTAACTTTGAAGTGCTCAAATAACGTAATTCTTCTCCGTAAGATGCCACAATAGCCTCATCAGCTTTTGGCA
>CAYVPM010000701.1:0-3081 GCA_964453475.1 uncultured Saprospiraceae bacterium
ATATGGCATTGAAGCCACCATGCTGCACGTTCCTGACGACTTGGGACAGATCACCGAGGCCCTCCGGCAGGCAAAAGCAGATTTTGACGTGCTGGTGCTCAGCGGTGGCATCTCGATGGGCAAATTTGATTTTATCCCGCAGGCACTGGAATCGCTTGGCGTTGAAAAGAAATTCCATAAAGTGCAACAGCGCCCGGGAAAGCCGTTCTGGTTCGGCACTTTTGGGGAAAAAGGTGTGGTATTCGCCCTGCCTGGCAACCCCGTGTCCACCTATCTCTGCCTTATCCGGTATGTTTTGCCCTGGCTGGAAAGCACGCTTGGATACCCGCCCAAACGCCCCACTTATGCTGTTTTAGACAAGGAGTTACGCGTTGAAGCGCCGCTCCAGTTTTTTTTGCAGGTGAAATTGTGGCAGGACGACAAGGCCATGCTGCATGCCAGTCCTGTCCAAAACAAAGGTTCCGGCGATTACGCCAGCCTGTTGGAAGCTGATGGATTTATGGAATTGCCTGCTGAACAAACGGTGTTCCAGGCAGGGCAAGTATTCAGGGTACACTTGAAATGAGCGTTTCAAGGTTTACACCATCGGTGCTTGTGTTGAAAAGGTATTCAGATTTCAGGTCAGGAATCGCAAGTCCCGAAACCCTGACACCTTTTTTACGCACTGGCGCGTGGCGACTCCAACAAGTGCCGCATCATTTCCTTGGCCCTGAAAAGCTGGGCCTTCACCGTTCCAATGGGTAAATCAAGGCTCTCTGCAATTTCCTCGTAGCTCATTTCTGCATAAAAACGGAGCTCGATCATTTTGCGGTACCGCGGGTCAAGCTCCTGTAAAAGGCTAAAAATCATGGCGATGCGCTCCTGTCGAACCATGCTTTCCTCAGGGCTGAGGGTATTCGCAGGCAGCCTTGAAAGCGCTTCGGCATCGAAGGATGCACGGTGCTGGTGTTGAACCTTTTGCCTTCGCGCATGATCGATACAGTGGTTGTGGGCGATTTTGAACAGCCAGGTACTGAAAGCATGGTCTGGTACAAACGACTTTAATTTCAGAAAAGCCTTCCCAAAGGCTTCCATGGCAAGATCGGAAACCTCAGCGCCGTTGAAGGTGCGCTGGCCGATAAAATGAAGGAGTGGGGAACGGTAACGGTCAAAAAGGATGCTAAAAGCGGCTTTTTCACCGTTTACTGCCATTTGGACCAAAGAATGGTCGTCGCAGGCGCGCAGGTTGTGGCCCTGGTTGGGCGTTTTGATTAATTCCATGAACGTGTTTTTTTTGCGATTAAAAAAATGGGGATTAAAACTCCATAGTACACTGCAAGCAGTGCGTCGTAAATCGGAAAAAGGGACAACAGATCAGGTTCGCACAATTTTGAAAAAACCTTCTTGTAGATTATTAAGAGCAAGAAGCTGCGCGACACCCACAAATGTAAAGCGGTTTGGCTATCGAAGCCTAGGAAAAGCAGGAGGAAAAGCAGAAAAAAGTGTAAGCTATGCGACAAACCCAACAATCCCAGGAGGAGCTTGTCGCGCCATTTATAGGCTGGGCTCGCCGAAAGGTGCCTTCTTTTTTGCCGCAGCCAGTCAGCCCACGATTGTTTGGCGCTTGAATAGACAAATGCATCTGGATGGAGGCAGCAAACCGTGTTTTCTGGATTTGCAGCAGCGTTCACCAGCAGGTCGTCATCGCCGGAAGGGATGTGCTGGTGCCTGGCGAATCCGCCCGATTGTTCAAAAACCTGTTTTTTGAACGCCAGGTTGCGCCCCACACCCATGTAAGCACGCCCATAATGGGCAAACGTGCTGTATTGCATGGCGGTGAAAGCTGTCTCAAAACGGGTCCATTTTTGCAAAAAACCGCCCTTTGGCGACCGTTGCATGGGCCCGTAACCCAGCACGATTTCGGTTTTTGGATTGCTTGCAAAGGGTGCCGCCATGTACCGCAACCAGGATTTTGTTTTTGGGATACAATCGGCGTCTGTTAGCAGGATATGGTCAAATTTGGCAGCCTCAATGCCCGCGCCCAATGCCTGTTTTTTCCCCGCCAGCGTTTTTTCTGTAATCTTCAGGATATGCAGACGCGGGTTTTGACTTTGAAAACCCCGTAAAATTTCATGCGTTTCATCCGTTGAAGCATCGTCCACAACAAGCAGCTCCCAATCGCCCGGATATGCCTGCGCCAGGATTTCGGGCAAATTGTTTTTAAGGTTCAATGCCTCGTTTCGGGCGCAAATAAGCACCGACACAGCAGGCTTGTTCACTTGAACCGCTTCAATTGGCTCAAAAACGCCTTGGGGTTGGCTGTAAAAAAAACGCAGCACGAACGCTGCAAACAACAATTGAAGCAGCGTTACAGCCACAAAAAGCGCCATTAACCCTTGCGCAAAAAAATCTTCTGAAAAAAGACCCTCCATTGAACCCGTAAAAGTAGCGTGATTCCCCACCTTTGCAACTCGCTTATGAAACGTATCATCATTGCCATCGACGGCCTTTCTTCCTGCGGCAAAAGCACATTGGCCAAAGCACTCGCCAAAGCACTGCATTACGCATACCTTGATTCCGGCGCCATGTACCGCGCCGTTACCTTGTATTTTCTGGAACACAACATCGACTACAACGACCCTGAAAAAGTAGCAGCAGCCTTGCAGGAGATCGAGATCCACTTTGAAAGGGTCGATGGCCAAAACCGCACCTTCCTCAACGGACGCGATGTGGAGCGCGACATCAGGGAGATGCGCGTCAGCGAGCACGTAAGCCCCGTTTCCACCATCTCCGCCGTGCGGCGCGACATGGTGAAACAACAACAAGCCATCGGCAGACGCCGGGCAATTGTCGCCGACGGACGCGACATCGGCACCGTGGTGTTCCCCGATGCCGAGCTCAAAATATTTCTCGTGGCCGATTCCGACGTGCGCACCAGCCGCCGGCACCTGGAACTGGCCGCAAAAGGCATCGACGCCAATTGGGAAGAAATACACCACAACCTGCTGGAACGCGACCGCATCGATTCTTCCCGTGCCGACAGCCCGCTGCGCGAGGCCGAAGATTCTGTCGTGATCGACAATACCCTGTTATCGGAGGATC
>CAYVPM010000702.1:0-3078 GCA_964453475.1 uncultured Saprospiraceae bacterium
CGGGATGATCCGGGTGAGGCGCGCCTTGATGTGCTTCCAGTCGAGGAGGAAGTAGCAACGGCTGGTTGGGCGAAAAGTACCTGCTCGAAGTGAGCAGTCCGGGCATTGACAGGCCGCTGAAATTTCCGAGGCAGTATGTGAAAAATGTAGGCAGAAACCTGCAGGTTACATTGAAAGATAAAACCCAGCAATCCGGCGCGATCAAATCGGCAGACGAACAGCAGGTGGTTTTGGCCAATACCGTGATTGAGCGCGAAGGGAAAAAGAAAAAAACGCTGCTTGTAGAAACACCAATTCCGTATGAGCAAATAGAAAAAGCCGTCATCAAACTTGCTTTTTAATTCGAACACAAACAATTATATAAATCAAATACATAAAGAATGGTCAATCTAGTTGATGTATTCTCCGAGTTTAAGTCCGGAAAAAACATAGACCGCCCCACCATGGTGCGCGTTTTGGAAGACGTTTTCCGCACCCTGATCAAAAAAAAGTACGGCACCGACGACAACTTTGACGTAATCGTAAACACGAATACCGGTGACCTGGAAATTTGGCGGGTTCGCGAAGTGGTGCCCGATGGCGAGGTCACCAATGAGCTTGCCCAAGTGAGCATCACGGAAGCACATGTTATTGACGAAAGCGTTGACATTGGTGATGAATGCTACGAACAACTTTCTATTGATGATTTTGGCCGACGCGCCATCATGGCCGCCCGCCAGACCCTGGTTTCCCGGATTATGGAGCTGGAAAAAGACGAAATTTTCCGCAAATACTCCGAACGTGTGGGCGAAGTGATCATTGGCGAAGTGAACCAGATCATGAAGCGCGAAATCCTGATCCTCGACGATGCCACCGGCAATGAACTGATTCTTCCCCGCACAGAAATGATCCGGGGCGACTACTACCGGAAAGGCGATGTGGTGAAGGGGATCATCGGCAAAGTGGAAATGCGCAACAACGTGCCATTTATTATGGTGAGCCGGACCGATCCTGGTTTCCTCGCCAAACTGCTTGAGGCCGAAGTACCTGAAATCGAGGACGGCGTTATCGAAATTAAGAACATCGTGCGCCTGCCTGGCGAACGCGCCAAAGTAGCCGTGGAAAGCCACGACGAGCGCATCGATCCCGTTGGCGCCTGTGTGGGTATGAAGGGAAGCCGTATCCACGGCATTGTGCGCGAACTGCGCAACGAAAACATCGACATCATCAACTATACCACCAACCTGCCACTCTACCTGCAGCGCAGCCTTACCCCGGCAAAGATCACAACCATCGACATCGACCACGAGCGCAAACGCGCCGCTGTGTACCTCGATGCCGACCAGGTGAGCCTTGCCATCGGCAAATCGGGCAGCAACATCAAACTGGCTACCAAACTGACAGGCTACGAAATTGATGTGTACCGCAATCAGGCAGAATATGAAGTCGACGATGTTGATCTCGACGAATTCAGCGATGCCATCGAGCCTTGGGTAATTGAGGCATTTAAGAATATCGGCTGCGACACAGCGCGGCAGGTACTCGAACTCAATATTGACGAATTGGTGCGCCGTACCGACCTGGAAGAAGAGACCATCAAAGATGTTTTCCGCATCCTCGCAGAGGAATTTGAGGAAGAGAAATAAGGTAGAACATACAGACAGTGTTTATTTAAACAATTCCCTGTCTTTTTTATGTACTTTTGCGGCGGATTTTCTAACATTTAAACATTAAGGCTTTCTAAAATTTGCTTTTTCAGCGGAGATTTTTGCGTTTGCCCGCTAACGCACAATAAATAAACCTTTTCAATTAAGCAGGAAAAAATACTGCATGGCAATTAAACTTATCAAGGTAGCAAAGGAATTGAATGTTGGACTTCACACCATCGTGGAGACCTTGCACAGCAAGGGGTTCCCAGACGTGGAGGAGAAGCCGACAGCGGACATAAGCGACGAAATGTTGCTTGTGCTGCAGAAGGAATTCCAAAAAGACCTCGCTATCAAAAAAGAGGCGGACAAGCTTGCGCGCCCCGTCTTGAAAAAAGACCCGCCACCGCCGCCACCTGCAGCGCCGTCTGCTCCGCGCCCATCACTGTTGCCGCCACGAGAGCCGGTCGCACCTGTAGAAGCGCCTGCTCCAACAACGAGCAATGAGGAAACGCCTTATACAGCGCCTCGCGAACGCCAGACGTTACGGGTTATTGGGAAAATTGATTTGGAAAAAACAACGCCTGCGCCACCACCCGCCCCGGAGCCGCCTAAGAAGCATGCACCCGCTCCGGAACGTGAAAAAGAACCGGTAGCCGTTGAAAAACCAGAAAACCCCGCGCCACCTAAACCAGAAAAAGCACCCGTAAAAGCACCCGTGGCTGAAACGCCGCCAACTGAAGCTGAAGCGAAGCCAACTCCGCAGCAACCGCTCGAAGACGAACTCATTCGCGCTGATGCACCGACTTTGCGCGGTTTGAAAATTCTGGGCAAAATAAGTCTGGAGAAACCTAAACCCGCCGAACCTGCCAACAGCAACAACCGAAATGCCAATCGGGGCAATCGCGGCCCTCAGGGCGGCGCCCAGGGCGGCAACCGCAACACGGGCGGCGGAAACAAACCAGCCGGGGCTGCCGACGATGCCGGCGATCGCCGCAAACGCAAAAGACGAAAAGTACAAACGCCCGTCACCGCCGAATCCCTGCAAAGCTCTATTGCCAACAACCAGGGCGAGAAAAAAGGCAGGGGACGCGCCGACGGCGCAAAAGAAGTGTCCCAAAAAGACATCGAAAACCAGATCAAGCAAACCATGGCCCGCCTGGGCGCAGGCGCCAGCCGCAAACGCCAGAAAATTCGCCGCGACAAGCGCGATGTGATGCGCGACCGCGCCGAAAAGGCCGAAATGGCCCGCTCGGAAAGTGATAAGATTCTGCAAGTGACGGAGTTTATCTCCGTTTCTGACCTGGCTTCGCTCATGGATGTGCGACCCGCCGACGTCATCAAAGCTTGTATGACCTTGGGTATCTTCGTTTCCATCAACCAACGCCTCGATGCCGAGATCATTGAGGTGGTAGCCAGCGAATTTGATTTTGAAGTCACCTTTATCTCTGCG
>CAYVPM010000703.1:0-3072 GCA_964453475.1 uncultured Saprospiraceae bacterium
GCTGTACATGGCAGAAGATTTTATCAACACCGATGGTGTGATTAGTCCAGGCGGGAAAGTCATAATGCAGGCTGGCGAATTTATCGACATGAAAACCGGTTTTTGGGCGCAACAGGGGAGCGACTATTGGGCGCTGATACGGGAGTGCAACATCAGTCCGGCCTTTCAGCCGACATCCTGGGATTTAGTCAATTCTGCAGCGAATTTGGCCAAGGATCGATCGGAAAAGCAGGGTGTATTTCCTGGCGAATTGGGCATGCGCTGTTCTCCAAATCCTACTTCCTACCGGCTCTTTGTCACCATTGAATTGCCGGAAGATGGCGTTTACAGCTTGTATGTCCGCAACCTGGAGGGCCGGTTGATAAAAAGCTTGGCTGCCAACGATTGGCATGAAGCGGGCAGCCTTCAATTTGAGGTTGACGCAGAAAATTACCAGCCAGGGCTTTATGTACTAACCTTGCAGACTTCAAAAAATACCAAAACCGAACGGTTTATCGTGTCGCGTTGAAAACGATTGCTGGATCGCAAGGTCGTTAGTTTCTTCCCACGAACCGGCCGATTTTAGTCAATCATGCGCTGTCAGAGGATTATCCTTGGGCAGCGCTTTTTGTTTTTGCAACTTTGCAGCGCATTATGTCTCTGTTACTTACCATACACCCCTTCCCGGGCACAACATTCGGCCTTTGGCAGGTAGCCGAACCGGAATCTTTTTTCCAAAAAGAGCTGCCTTTGAGCAGCACTGAAACCCAGGAGATGGCGCTCATGCAGCCCATGCGGCGCTTGGAATGGCTTTCGAGCCGATGGCTTTTGCATAAAATCACGGGTGCGCCGCAGCGCTTGCCATTGGCCAAAAATGCGTTTTCAAAGCCGTTTTTTCTCGACCAGCCCGATTTGTATTGTTCCTTGAGCCATTCTCAAGGGGTAGTGGGATCGCTCATCGCTGAACAAAATTGCGGTTGCGACATACAGGTACTGGTGGAAAAAATGCCGCGCCTGGCCCCGAAGTTTCTTGGAGCGGCCGAGTTCGATTTTGTGGCCAAATTCCCGGAAGCCCTGCGTTTCGAAATGTACCACCTGTATTGGACGGCAAAAGAAAGCCTGTATAAAGCCTACGGCCTCAAGGCTTTAGATTTCCGGGCAAATATTTTTGTTAAAAACCTCGTATGGGACGGGCAAACAGGAAATGCCGATGGGGTAATCGAAAAAAACGACTTCCGGCATAATTATCAATTGCGTTTCGGGAAGGTGGATCTGGATGCGGGGGCATTGGTTTGGGCGGTGTGTATGTGAAGGAATGCAGCTCGGACATTAACACAGCGCTTTCAATGAATGACGTGCCGCCATCGGCGAGCATGGTAATGCAAGCCCATCAAAATGATCAATATTTACAAACTAAAGAAAATATGAAACAACTCCTTTTCCTGTCAGCCCTCTTGCTGTCAGCCAATTTGCTTGCCCAAAACAAGGCCGAAACCGCCATCCGCGCCATCATGGCAGAACAAGAGCTGGCCTGGAACAGGGGCGACATCCCGGCCTTCATGGATGGGTACTGGAATTCTGACAGCCTGCGCTTTGTTGGTACCAGAGGCTTGACTTTCGGCTGGCAAAAAACGCTCGACAACTACAAAAAAGGTTATCCTGACAGGGAAGCGATGGGCAAACTGAAATTCAGCATCATTTCAGTAGAGTTGCTTTCGAAAACAAGCGCCTTTGTAATCGGCAAATGGCATCTCACCCGAAGCATCGGAGACCTGGGCGGGCATTATACCTTGCTTTGGAAAAAGATAAAGGGGAAATGGGTGATTGTGGCAGATCATACTTCGTAAAAGCCTTCATTCAGCCCTGCGCCACCATTTTCAAAATCCGTTGCATCTCCAGCTTCCAGGGTTTGCTTGGCCCGATAAAGTTGTTGTGCATAAAGCTAAAAATCAGGACTTTGCCGTTTTTGCAAACGATGTAACCGCTCAGGCAATGCACCCCGCTCATGGTTCCTGTTTTGGCAAAAACGAATGGCTTTCCATCCTTCCCGGCGTACCAATTTGCCAATGTTCCGCTCGCTCCGCCCGCGGGAAACAGGGAGAACAAACGGTCTTTTTGCTGCGTTTTCCACAGCCAAAGCAGCACATGCGCCATATCCTGCGGGGAAGCAAGGTTGTACCTGGAAAGGCCACTTCCGTCCACCCAGCGCGGCGCCTGGGGCAGGGTAGTGAGTACGCTGTCGAGCATCCAGTTTATGATGGTGTCTTGCTTCAAATGGTCAAATTTTTCACCCGCGCACACGAGCAGCATCTGTTCGGCAATAAAATTGTCGCTTTGGTACATCATTTTGCGCAGCACGGTGTCGATGGGGGTAGAATAGAGGGTTTGCCACGGTAGCTTCGCAAACGTGGCCTCTTCTTCTAATTCTTCTTCCTTGGTCAACAAATCATAAGCCTGGATATTTGGGCCGGTAGTGTCCTGGAAAAAGCTGAAATAATTGTCCGGGTTAAAAATGGGAATTTCTTGTTGGTATCCATCCGGAAATGTAACCGCCATCGGGGCGTGAACGACGTTTGTGGTTTCTTCCCGCATCAAACTGTTGCTTCCCTGGTTTCTAAGGCTCCCTTCCCGCACACCAAATATGGCGTCATTGATTTCTTTTGGCGCTATGCTCCAGGTTGAATCTTCCCTGAAAATACTCATTTTATTGCCAAAAACGGGCACTGCGGAACGCTCCACAGAATAAGACTCGTTGTAGTCGTCCCAGGCCCAGCCAGGCCCCAGGCGCGTGTCCTTGAAGCCGTTCATGTACAAATAATTGTTGCCTTTCAAGGACCTGAAATGGCCCAAGACCGGTTGCCAGCCTTGAAATTGAGGATGGAGGAAAGTTGGGTCGCAAGTAGGTTTAAAGTAAGTGGCGGTATCACCGCCCGTTTCTATGCGCGCCATTCTAATACCTGGCACGGAATCGCCCAACACGCTAAGGCAGGTTGCCAGCGTCAATATTTTTGTATTGGAGGCAGGAGTGAACAGCCGGTCGCCATGCACATCCACCAAGGTTTTTCCAGTACTGGGGTCCAGCAAGGTGAAACC
>CAYVPM010000704.1:0-3064 GCA_964453475.1 uncultured Saprospiraceae bacterium
ACCGGGGCAGCATCATTACGCCGCTTAAGGACAGGATTGAAAGCCAAATCACCACACACTACCCCGACAGCATTGAGATCGGCCGAAAAATAACCGAGCAAGAGGCGCGCATCAGCCCGGCGCAACGCAACAGTATCCATGTGCCAACGGTACTGAAAAACCTTATCGAAGAAATTGCCTTTGCTGCCCGCGACAGCGAGTTTGTGGACCAAAAAAGTGGCGTGAGCGCGCGCTTGACAATTGCCGCTTATGAAAACCTTTACTCCAGCGCCGAGCGCCGCATGTTGCGCAACGGTGAAACTAAAACTACCGCACGCCTCACCGACTTCTGGGGTGTTGTCCCAGCCATCACCGGCAAGGTAGAAATGGTGTACGAAGGCGAACAGGAAGGGCCGCATGCCGTTGCCATGACGCTCATCGGGCAGGCCGTGAAAACCATTTTCCTGCAGTATTTTTCAAATCCTACCAAACTCAAACGCGGCCAGGAACGCGATCCTTATGGCGTCATCAAAGCGTGGTTTTCTGCCGGCAACTCGGTGGATTTGTTCACAGAGTTGTCCGCCAAAAAATTCCAAAAAGAACTGGAAGGCGTATCAGGCCTTAAAAAGCTCATTGAAGAAACAAAAGTCGAGGCCGAAGAATTGTACACCTACATGGAATTGGTACTGCACGGTCTGGCGGAATTTGACCTGCTCAGCAAAGAGTTCATCCAGACGCGCTGGGTATTTAAAGACCACCTGACGGGAGAGATGGATCCCGATGACGACGACGACGTTCGAGGGCTGTTCAATTAAGGGCAAGCTCGAAGTTTTGTTTTTGACTGCAACAATTGGTTACAAAATGAATGCCGCGCCGTCAAAGCTGCAGTATCTGAATTTTGCCTTATTATTGCACATCAAATTCAAAACGACACTCCTATGTTCAAAAATCAAAGCGGAGGTTTCCGCATCCCTCCGACCCTGATCATTGCCCTGGTCATGGGCGCTTTCACACTCTGCAAATACTACGGGCAGAGCTCGGTCAACGATATCACGGGAGAAACCCAGCATATCAGCATGTCACCTGAACAAGAAATCAGGATGGGCCTGGAGACTGCCCCGCAAATGGCGCAAGAAATGGGCGGCCTGAGCCGCAACCAGGAAGCGACCAACCTCGTCAAGCAGATTGGGCAAAATATTGTACAAAACTCTGCCGCCAGAAACACGCCGTATCAATACGACTTCCACCTGCTGGCCGACCCTAATACCATCAATGCCTTTGCCTTGCCCGGCGGCCAGATATTCATCACTGAAGGCTTGCTCATGCGCCTTACTACCGATGGGCGCACCATCAACAACGACATGCTCGCGGGCGTACTCGGGCACGAAGTGGGCCACGTTGTAGCCCGGCACAGCGCCGAAAAAATTGCACAAATGGAGCTTGCTCAAGGCCTTACCGGCGCTGTAACCATGGCCACATACGACCCCTCCAACCCCAACTCGGGCTACATCGCCCAATCCGTGGCAAACATGATTCAAATGAAATACGGCCGCGAGCAAGAACTGCAAAGCGACAACCTGGGCGTCCGCTTCATGCTGGAAGCCAACTACAACCCGGAGAACCTCATTGGTGTAATGGAAATACTAAAACAAGCTGCCGGGCCGAACCGAACCCCGGAATTTCAAAGCACCCACCCAGACCCAGAGAATAGAAAGGAAGCCATTCAAGCAGCCATTCAAGATTGGCGCCAAAAACTGGGAAAATAAATTAAAAGTGATGAGAGATGAGAGATGAGAGGGCACATCATCAGCTCTCCGGGTTGGCTTTTATTTTTCAGCATCTTAGCACTAAATACTAGCTTAAGGTGCTGAAAAACATTTCCAAACAATTGCACAAATGCTGTGCAAACTCATCTCTCATCTCTCATCTCTCATTATTCTGCTTTCTTCTTCTCTTGCGGCACGTTCAGTTGTAAGCGCAAGGGTCGGTTTGCAATTTCCCAGGCAGTATAAAAAGCCAGCTGCGCCCGTTTGGCCAGGACATCAAAATTGATCTTCTCTGCGGTGTCTGTTGGGCGGTGGTAGTCGGGGTGCGTGCCGTTGAAATAGAAAATGGAAGGAATTCCCTTTTCCGCGAAATTGTAGTGGTCGCTGCGCTCGTAGTAGTGGTTCGGGTCGTCTTTGGCGTTGTACTTGTAGTCGAGCTCCAGCTTGGTGTTTTCTTCGTTTTGCATCTCGCTGATGTCGTGCAAATCGGTGCTGATGCGGTCGGAGCCAATCACATACACATAATCGGGGTTGCTGGCATGAGGCTGGTCTACACGGCCAATCATGTCAATATTGATGTCGGCAACGGTCTTTTCGAGCGGAAATATGGGGAATTCGGTGTAATACTGCGAACCTAGCAGCCCTTTTTCTTCTCCGCTCACGAGCATGCAGATAACGGTGCGTTTTGGTCCAACGCCTTTGTCTTTAGCCTCCTGAAATGCACGGGCAATCTCTATTACCCCAGAAGTACCGCTGGCATTGTCGTCGGCGCCGTGGTAAATAACCGTGCTGTCGGGCATCCCGAGGTGATCGTAGTGGGCGGTAACGATCACGTATTCCTTTTTGAGTAAGGAGTCAGAGCCTTCAATCACGGCCAGCACATTGGAGCCTTCGAGCGTACGGCTCTTCTTGGCAAGCCGCAGCTCTACTTTTGACTTGATCTTTACGGCTTTGAACTTCTCGCCGCCTTTGAGGTCTTCAAGTTCATCAGCCGCTTTTTTCGCTTTTCCGCCAAACATGGCATTTGCCACATCGCTTGAAATAAAGACACAATTGACCAATTCACCCGATGCCATGGATACTTGGGTGCCCGTAGGTTTCCAGCCATAAGTGGAAATCTGCTTGCGGTTGCGTTTGACGCTTTCTTTAATATTTGGGTCGATCACAAAAACCATAGTGGCGCCTTTTTGCTTCGCCAATTTTACTTTTTTGCGCCAATCTACCGACCAGTTGGAACGAAATTCTTTGCCCGTCAGCAGCGACTTCCCCTCAGCGTTGAGTGGCTCCCCATCATAAAATATCACGGCCTTTCCTTTTAC
>CAYVPM010000705.1:0-3061 GCA_964453475.1 uncultured Saprospiraceae bacterium
GAAGGTTTTGGAAGCGGCAGCCATCGGCGTGGACGACGAAAAATCAGGCGAGGTAGTAAAGGTGTTTATCGTAAAAAAAGACGCGTCCCTCACAGAAGCAGAAGTGATCGCCCATTGCCGGGAAAACCTGACAGGATACAAAGTGCCAAAGGAAGTGGTGTTCCGGGATGCGTTGCCAAAAACGAATGTGGGGAAAATCTTGCGGCGGGAATTGCGGGATGCTTAAGCGCATAAATTCCCTTTTGGAATAAAATATGGACAGTTCATCAGGTATGAAACCCTCCCTGTACGCCCTCCTCATCGGTATCAACGCTTACGACCCAAAGCTGGCCATCGACGGGCAATACGCCTTTGGCCCGTTGCAAGGCTGTGTAGCTGATACGCAAGCCCTGCACGATTGGCTCGCGCAAGATGGCGCCTTTGCCTTAAAGCCCAAACTGTTGTTCAACGAAGCTGCCACCAAAGCCAACATCGTGGCGGCTTTCAAGGAACACCTTTCCCAGGCCCAGGCCGGCGATGCCATCCTGGTTTTTTACTCCGGCCACGGCAGCGTAGAGGTGGCCGATATGGAAGTTTGGTCAACTGAACGCGACGGCCGACTCGAGGGCTTGGCCTGTTATTACGAACAGGGCGACAGTGGAAAATTCCTTTTGGCCGACAAAGAGCTGCGCTACCTGTTGCACGAGATCAGCAAGCCGGATGTGCATGTCGTGACACTTTTTGATTGCTGCCATGCCGGCGACAATACCCGCAACGCCATCGAAACCGATGTGCAGAAAAAACAGGCCTTTGTCACGTTCAAGCAGCGCCGTTGGGAGGATTTTGTTTTTTCAGAAAAATACGAACGGGAAGCATTTATCCGGGAAGGCGCCGAAAAACTCCTGCCGGAAGGACAGTACATCCAGCTTGCCGCTGCGGAAAGCAATGAAGCGGCCGAAGAAGCCCTCATAAACCGGGAGCGGCACGGGGTATTTGCCTGGTTTATGCTCGATATTTTGCGCGAAACCGGCGGACATATCAGCTACCGCGACCTCTGCAACCGCATGCGGAACCGCATCCGGTACAAGTATGGCCAGCGCATCAAGATTTATGCCCCGCCGGCAGTACGCGCACTGGAAAACTCCGGTTTTTTGCAGAAAGAAGTGCCAACTGCCCAAACGGGCTACGGCACGGTCGATTTTAATACGGAATACCTCGAATACCGCCTCGATAAAGGCATCCTCGACCGGGTAGCATCGCAGCGTACAACGGTGCTGGCAACTGATATTGACGGCAGCATCTACACGGGCCGCGTCGGCCGCACCGAGCTTGGCAGCGCCGAGGTGGTTTTTGACGGGGCCACATCCTCCAAGCTCTCCAAAAAGCCGATGCGGGCCGTTTTAGAAAACCTGGCAAGCCGTCCATTGCGGATGCTTTTTGAAAACAAAGACCTTAGCCCGCAGCAAGCCGAAGCCCTTTCGACGGCTATTTTTACCCTTGAAAACGAAAATTTTGTACAACAGGAAAGCGAGCTTTCCCGCGCCGATTATTGCCTGGTCAGCGCCGCCGGCATGTACTATCTCTGCAAATCCGGCAATTGGTTCCGTCCGGTTGTGATGCCCGTTTTTCAAAATGATGGCAACGCTGCAGACAGCTTGCTGGCCCAAATCAAGCATATTGCCCAATGGCATTTCATGCTCGATTTACAGAACGATACGGATACGAAAATCCCGCCGGACCTGCTCCAAATCGATATTACAGATGCCGCAGGCATAACACTGCCCCTGAAAGACGGCGTGGTCGCTGTCTCCCTGAAAAAAAACGGCGACCAATATGCCGCACCCATCAGCATCCGGCTCACAAACAAGGCAACAAAGGATCTCTACGTGCAGCCTGTACTGATGATGGACTTCGGCTGCTGGCTGAGCATCTTCAGCAACCCGGATGGCAGCAGTGCCATTGAGCCAGGAAATTTCGAACCCCTGGAAGTCAACAAATCAAAAGTCATCTCGCTGGGACTTGACGACAGCGCGCGGCTATTCAACCATGAATCCAGCAGCAGCATACTGAAATTCATCATCAGCCTGGCGCCGATAAACGGCACTGAAAAGCTGGAACTGCCGTCACTGCCCATGCCGGAGAACCTGCGCAAGCAGGGCTCAACCAGGGGCAGTACGTCTAAAGGTAATTTTGGGGTCAGTACCCAAACGATGGCTTTGCCAGACGACGGCTGGAATACCCGGAATATTGTGGTGCAGACGCATAACCCCTTGTTCAACACCCTGGATCCTAATGGGGTGGCCGCGCTTTTGTCCGAAAATGTCGGGAACAATGATTTGATGTATTTTTTGGAGGGGATTTACGGCATCACTTAGGCTATGGCCCTCATTTCCCAAAAAAAATATCACCTTTGCCCAAACATCCCGGCATGAAATTTTTCAGACTGCTTTGCTTCCTTTTGCCGCTTTACTGCTCGGCACAGGTCAATTTTACTTCCTCCAACCTGCCCATCGTCCTGATCAACACCAACGGGCAGGCCATCCCGCAAGAGCCCAAAATAACCGCCCAAATGCAGGTGCTGTACAATGGCCCGGGCCTGAGGAATTACATGACCGATACCCCAAAAGATTACAACGGGTTGATCGGCATCGAGCGGCGGGGCAGCACCTCTGATTTTTTTTCCGAAAAAAAGCCCTATTCAGTAGAAATCCGCGACCTGCAGGGCGAGGACCTGGATTTTCCGTTACTGGGCATGCCGACAGAAGCAGATTGGGCTTTTTTGGCGCCCTACAACGACAAAAGTCTGGTGCGCGATGCGTTCATGTTCGAGCTGGCGCGCCGCATCATGCCCTGGGCACCACGCACCCGCTTTGTCGAGCTGGTATTGAATGGAGAATACCAGGGCGTTTACCTCGTCACAGAAAAGATAAAACGGGGAAATAACAGGGTGGACATCAGCAAGCTCAAGGAAACAGACCTCGCAGGCGACTCGCTCACGGGCGGTTACATCTTGAAAATCGACAAAACGACCGGAGAAGTTGGGGCCAATTGGGTATCGCCCTACCCGCCATTTCCAGGCGCC
>CAYVPM010000706.1:0-3060 GCA_964453475.1 uncultured Saprospiraceae bacterium
CGGCGGCGGAGGGCCGGATCCTCTGGGCCGGCGAGGATGTCCGGCGTGACATGCCAACTGGACAAGCCTGGGGCCGAACAGCTCTGCAGGGGGGTATTTTGGTATTGGCCGCATCAACTGCGTGGCCTTTCACCCAAGCAATGTCAATATCATTTGGGTCGGTTCTGCAGCCGGCGGGCTATGGAAGTCTACAAATGGCGGCGCAAGTTGGTCAACCAACACCGATAACCTGTTATCTGCAACAGCCCTGGGTGTTTCTTCCATAGCGGTAGACATCCAAAACCCCAATGTATTGTACATGGCGACTGGCGACCGGGGAAAAGCCGCTGGCACCGATTACTTCCCATACAGCACCGGTGTGTTTAAATCTACAGATGGCGGCACTACCTGGAACAGCACAGGGGCATTGCCTTCCCCAGGGAATGCCCCCCTGATCAATGAAGTGATGGTGCACCCAACAAACAGCGCCATCGTATTTGCCGCTACCTCTGCCGGTATTTACCGCTCCGACAATGGTGGCAGCACTTGGAGCAAAAGGTTGTCCGGAGCATTTGTGTATGATTTGGCCATAAAGCCCGGATCTTCATCCATGATCTATGCGGCTTCCAGCGATGCTTTTTTTCGTTCTACCAACGGAGGGCTGGATTGGATTTCAATCGGGACGCTGCCAAATTCTGGCAGGATACAAATAGAAGTTTCGCCCCAGAATTCAGATTTTATTGCTTTAGTGAGCAGCAAGCCCAATGGCAGTTTCAACGGATTTTATGCCTCGGAAAACAGCGGCGGATTTTTCAAGTTGCGGTATGCTGGGCCAAGAAACCTGCTGAATAGCGATCCGTTCGGCGGCCCAGACGGCGGCAACGGCCAAGGTGACTATGACCTTTGTATTACCGTTTCCCCCACCAACATCAACACCCTGTACATCGGGGGGGTAAACCTTTGGAAGTCCACGGACGGTGGATACAACTGGGTATTGGCCAATTATTGGTTTGACGAAAATCCCCCTCCCGGAGTACCTGTTGTTCATGCGGATAAGCACTGCCTTGCATGGCAAAACAGCAACACTTTGTTTCAGGGAAATGACGGTGGAATTTACAAATCGACCAACAACGGAACCAGCTGGACGGATATGAGCAGCAACCTCGCAATCAGCCAGCTATACCGGATAGGCGTGTCAAAGTCAGACAATAAGATACTTGGCGGACTGCAGGATAATTCCACAAAACTGCGACAAAACAACGGAACTTGGGTCGATATATTGAAAAACGGTGATGGCGTGGATGCATTTTTTGACCCAATAAACTCCAATATCATGTACAGCGCCCGAACGAGAGGTGCTTTAAACCGGTCATCCAATGGCGGCAACTCATGGATGCCGCTTATTGTCCCTACCAACCAACCCAGGGCGTGGATAACACCCTTCGCGATGGATCCCAACAACAGCAGCACCCTGTACTTTGGCACCACCGCCGTTTGGAAAAGCGGCAATGCCGGGCAGAACTGGGAGCAGATTTCACCTGAGTT
Source organism: uncultured Saprospiraceae bacterium (assembly GCA_964453475.1). Taxonomy (GTDB): domain Bacteria; phylum Bacteroidota; class Bacteroidia; order Chitinophagales; family Saprospiraceae; genus M3007. The sequence goes on from CAYVPM010000706.1 coordinate 1,525, forward strand.
GAGTGTGAACACAGATGATTATTTGCGCACCCTTCAAAGCCTGGTGCTTGCCCCTTCCAACAGCAACATTATTTATGCAGCCACGTACAACGAAATCTGGAAAACAACCACTGGCGGCAACGGGCCTGGCAGCTGGACAATAATTACCCAGAATTTGCCCGTAAATGCCAACAAGATCAGTTTTATAGCTGTTGACCCCTCCGATCCAAACAAAGTATATGTCACCTTCAGGGGTTATGGAAACGGCAACAAGGTTTTCAGGAGCACCAATGGCGGCGGTAGTTGGACCGATATCTCCGGGTCGCTGCCCCCTATGCCCGCCAACTGTGTCACCATTCAGCCCGGTGGGAACAACGCACTGTATGTCGGAACGGATGTAGGGGTGTTTTATCGCGACGGCACGATGACTGACTGGGTGCCTTTCAACGGGGGCATGCCTACCGTTATCGTGATGGAACTTGAATGTAATACTTCAAGCAACAAGATTATTGCCGCTACTTTTGGGCGGGGGCTTTGGGAATCCAGTTATTTTAATGCCAGCAGCAGCAATAGCCTGTCCATCAGCCCGGCGAATCAAAATGTGACCAAAAGCGCCGGAAGCACCACATTTTCGATCAGTTCCAACACGAGCTGGACGCTCAGCGACAACGCTAGCTGGCTAACGGTGACGCCCACGAGCGGCACGGGCAATATGACCGTCAATGCTGCCTATACCGTAAACACCGGCGCCAATGCCCGCGTGGTCACCATAACAGTAACTGGCGCCAACCTTTCCCCAACGGCAACAGTCACCCAGGCAGGCATCGCTGGGAGCTCATGCAACGTTCCTTCTGGCCTGCAAACCAGCAATATCGGCCAAACCTCGGCGCGTTTTCAATGGAACGCTGTGAGTGGCGCTACGAGCTACTCGCTACAATACAGGGTAGCGCCCAGCGGGCCTTGGGTAAACACCAACCCCGCCACGGTGACCGGGACCTCCATTACCGTGACCGGACTTTCTTTAGGTGTTACCTATAATTGGCGCATTCAAACCAACTGCTCTAACGGTTTTACAAGCGCGTGGTCGAGCGGCATCACCTTTACGACAATTGCACCGCCCACCTGCAACACACCCACCGACCTGCAAACCTCAAATATTACCCAAACTTCTGTGGTGGTAAGCTGGACGGCAGTGCCAGGGGCTGTCAGTTATACGCTCCAAACCCGGATAGCCCCGTCGGGTGTTTGGGTGAATACCAATCCCGCAACTTTTACGGCCACATCGATACAGATCAATGGTTTTGATCCCAATACCCTGTACGAATGGCGGGTGCGTGCCAATTGTACCAACGGCGGTACCAGCAGTTGGGCCGATGGGGTGCCGTTTTTTACCCTGCCGCTCACCTGCAATGCCCCGGCAAGCCTGTTCAATACCAACATTACACAAAACACCGTCTTTCTTAGCTGGACGGCGGTTTCCGGCGCGGCTAGCTACGTTGTCCAGTTTAACAATGGCGGCAATTGGGTAGACCTGGGTGGTCCCCCGATTACTTCCAC